>NZ_JAOCEA010000009.1:0-249053 GCF_029841165.1 Pseudomonas sp. GD03842
AGCCTGAGAGCGATTCCGTGGATCTTCGCCTGGACGCAAACGCGCTTGATGCTGCCCGCCTGGTTGGGCTGGGAGCAGGCCTTGGGCAATGCGCTGGCACGAGGACAGGGGGAGCTGCTCGGTCAAATGCGTGAACAGTGGCCGTTTTTCCGCACCCGGATCGACATGCTTGAGATGGTGCTGGCCAAGGCCGACAGCGACATTGCCCAACTCTACGACGAACGTCTGGTTGACCCTACACTGCTCCACCTTGGTATACATCTACGCGACCTATTGTCGCAGGCGTGCCGGGTGGTATTGGGGCTGACCGGCCAGTCGCAGTTGCTGGCCCACAGTCCGGAAACCCTGGAGTTCATCAGTTTGCGCAATACCTACCTGGACCCTCTGCATCTGCTTCAGGCCGAGCTTCTGGCACGCTCGCGTCGGCAGGAGGCCAGCCTGGACAGTCCTCTCGTGCAGGCGCTTCTGGTGTCTGTGGCGGGGATTGCAGCCGGTTTACGCAATACCGGTTGAAACCAGGGTCGCTGAAGGGAGGCAGGCGCAAGCCTTCATCCTGCGCGTCGTGCCCGGCCGTGCATGGGGTATGCAGGGGGAGCCGAGACGGGTCATTCGAAAGTATCGACCGTCGGCAGGCGACCGGATTACGCCGTGTTGGTGCGACTTTTAGCGTCTTGTGCGGCAGGAATCGGCTGTGTATCTTGATCAGCCTTTTGGCCGTTGGGTCAGTAAATCTTTGAAGTGATTGGCCCCAATCAGGCGAATCCGACGAAATCTCTATAAAAAATTGAGGAGCACAACAATGCGCGTGATTCTGCTGGGAGCTCCCGGGGCCGGTAAAGGTACTCAGGCAACGTTCATCACCAAGAAATTCGGCATTCCACAAATCTCCACGGGCGACATGCTGCGCGCTGCGGTCAAGGCAGGCACCGAACTGGGCCTGAAGGCCAAGAGCGTCATGGACGCGGGCGGGCTGGTGTCCGACGATCTGATCATCGGCCTGATCAAGGATCGCCTGTCGCAGCCTGATTGCGCCAACGGCTGCCTGTTCGACGGCTTCCCGCGTACCATTCCTCAAGCGGAAGCCTTGAAGAATGCAGGTCTGACGATCGATCACGTCGTTGAAATCAAGGTCGACGACGAAGAGATCGTCAAGCGCATTTCCGGGCGCCGGGTGCACGAAGGGTCTGGCCGGGTTTACCACACCGTGTTCAACCCGCCGAAGGTCGAAGGCAAAGACGACGAAACCGGCGAGGACCTCATTCAACGCAAAGACGACGTCGAAGAAACCGTGCGCCATCGTCTGTCGGTCTATCACGCACAGACCGAGCCGCTGGTGGAGTTCTACAAGCAGCTGGAAGCCAAGGACGGGACGCCCAAGTTCAGCAGTATTCCGGGCGTTGGCTCGGTCGAAGACATCACCGCGAAGGTGAATGCAGCACTCGCCTGATTCCTCTTCGGCACAATGGACAACGGCCCGCTTGCGGGCTGTTGTTGTTTATAATGCGGCACTTTTCGCACACCCCCCTCACGCACGGAACCCGACGATGACCACCTTGCTGGCCCTGGACACCGCCACTGAAGCCTGCTCAGTTGCTTTGCTGCACGATGGCAAGGTGCTGACTCACTACGAGGTGATCCCGCGTCTGCATGCCCAGAAGCTGTTGCCCATGATCAAGAATCTGTTGGCCGAGGCAGAGATTACGCTGTCGGCGCTGGATGCCATCGCATTCGGCCGCGGGCCTGGCGCATTTACGGGCGTGCGCATTGCGATCGGCGTGGTGCAGGGGCTTGCCTTCGGTCTGGATCGCCCGGTGCTCCCGGTGTCTAACCTCGCCGCGCTGGCGCAACGTGCGTTTCGGGAGCAGGGCGCCACTCAGGTGGCAGCGGCGATCGATGCGCGTATGGACGAGGTGTATTGGGGGTGCTATCGCGAGGTCTCAGGGGAAATGCGCCTGGTCGGCAAGGAGGCAGTGATGCCGCCTGAACAGGCCTCTTTGCCCGATGACGCCGCGGGCAACTGGTTTGGCGCCGGCACGGGATGGGGGTACGGCGAGCGCATTGCTGTCATGCCGGGCGGGCGCGACGCCACGCTGTTGCCCCATGCCGAAGATCTGCTGACGCTGGGCGGTTTTGCCTGGCAACGCGGCGAAGCCATCGCCGCGGATCAGGCACAGCCTGTTTATCTGCGGGATAAGGTCGCTACGCCAAAAGCGCGCTGAGTGAACAATTACGCTGAGCGAAAAGTGCGTTAGCGGTGCGACCTGGGTCACAACTTCGCGACCGTTCGGCGATAAGTCATGGTTAACGGCTGGAAAGTTTTTAACGTTTTGTAATAACTGTGGTCTAGTTATCGTTCGCGAGTTTGCTTAAGTGCGTTCCGTGAGATTAAATCGCCACTACAAGACGCTGAGTAAGTTACCATGCGGATCAATGGTCCTTCACATCGCTCATACCCGATCAAGCGCAAGCCTCGTAAAGAGACTGCGACGATCGATAATGCTTCGGAAGAAGTGATCGATGATATTGAAGCCGCTCCGCAGCCTGCTCGCCGCCAGGCTGGCCATACCGCGAACGTACCCGCTCGCCAGCAAGACATCATCTTCCCCCGTGCCATGAGTCGCCGTGTCGCCCATGCGCTCAGCAGCTACCTGACGACCTCTACCTTCGTCGATTGGGATCTCGAAGTTTCGGGACTCGACCTGCACGTTTGAATATCGCTGATCTGCCTTACTGCATTGGTTGCCCGTCGTGGAGCGAAAGCGCCTGGCGTGATTCTTTATATCCCCCCGACGCGCAGAGCAATGAGTTCCTCGCACTGTATGCGCGTGTGTTCAACGCGGTGGAAGGTAATACGACCTTTTATGCTCGACCCAAGGACACCACCGTTCAACGTTGGGCGGATTTGTTGCCGGAACACTTTCGTTTCACTGCCAAATTTCCGGGGGACATCAGCCACGCGGGAGACCTGCGCGAGCACCTGACAGCCGTCGAGGATTTCCTGCGACTGCTGGCCCCGCTGGGCAGTCGTGTCGAGCCGCTGTGGTTGCAACTGCCTGCCAGCTTCACACCCCAACGGCTCGGAGAGCTGGCGACCTTCATCGATGCGCTGGAAGGGCGACCTTTGGCGGTCGAGGTGCGCAACATGGCGTTTTTCAGCAAAGGTGAAGAGGAGCGCGCGCTCAATCGGCTGTTGCTGGAGCGAGGCGTCGAGCGGATCTGTCTCGATTCGCGACCTCTGTTCAGTTGCGTGTCCCGTGATCCGGCCGTGCTTCACGCTCAATCGAAAAAGCCGAAAGTGCCTGTACGTCCCGCCGCGTTGACGCAATTTCCTCAGGTCCGTTTCATCGGCGGGCCCGAGCTGGATGCCAACCAGGTTTATGTCGAGCAGTGGGCGCTGAAAGTGGCGGCATGGATCGAAGAAGGGCGCACGCCGTATGTGTTTCTTCACACGCCGGATAACCTGCAAGCACCGGCGCTTGCTCGACGGTTCCATCGGCAGTTGATGGCGTTGCTGCCCGGCTTGCCGGATTTGCCTGACCTGGAGCGGGGGCCACAGGTGGAGCAACTCGGGTTGCTTTGAGGTCGATAGAGCAGGCCCTCCCGTTCACTCTGCGGATACCTGCTCATGCGTGGCTCGACCCTGTTCCTTTTATTGGTGTTGTTGGGCGCAGGCTTTGCCATTTCTGTCTGGCGAGAATGGTTGACGGTTCCAGATCGCTGGAACCCTTGGGCACCGCTCGACGTACGCGACGCGCCGAACCTGCTGACATCCTTCAAGTTATGGCGCCTGCAGGACGATGCGGCCTTGTGTGACCAGGCGCTGCAAACGTCCAGCTTGCGCTACACCCATCAGGTGGACAGTCCTGCCCAGGCCAGATGCCCGCTGACCAACACCTTGCGCATTCAAGGCGGGGACGTGGCGATGAGCAGCAGTTTTCTGTCCAGTTGTCCGCTGGCGGTGTCCTTTGCCCTGTTCGACCTCCACGAGTTGCAGCCCGCCGCCCAAAGCGTATTCGGTCAACGGGTGACGCGCATCGATCATCTGGGCAGCTTCGCCTGCCGCAATGTGTACAACCGCAGTGAGGGGCGTCTCAGCCAGCACGCGTCGGCGAACGCGCTCGATATCGCTGCGTTCCGTCTGGCTGATGGAAAACGGATCTCTGTGCTTCAGGATTGGGATGATTCCGGCGATAAAGGGAAATTCCTCAAGCGCGTCAGGGACGGCGCCTGCCGCTCGTTCAACGCCGTGCTGGGGCCGGACTACAACGCGGCGCATCGCAACCATTTTCACGTCGACATGGGGCTCTGGCGGGTTTGTCGGTAAGGTCCCGGCGAGGGCGGATCAGGCGGCGATGCGCAGATTCTGCAACACGATGGGCCGCGCCCACCCGTTATCGAAGTCCAGGTGGCGTTGCTGCTCGGTCATTTCATCGGCGCTGTAGGGTGTGGCAGGTTTGTCGGCCAGGTCCCACTCGAACTCGGCAATCGGCAGAAACAGAGGGCGAGGTTGAGGTCCGGGACCGGGATCGACGCTGTCGTCGTAGGGGTTGAGCACGGCTGGGCGTACCCAATGCGTTTCAATCTCCAAGTGACGCTGTTGTTCGATCATTTCGCTGGCACTGAATGGCACGGGCGGTTTTGCCAGGTCCCACTCGAATTCGGCGATGGGCAGGAACAACGGCTCTGGCGGATTGATTTCGTGATCTTCGACAGGGCAAGTGCGCTGCTCGACGATGGTGTGCAGTGTCCTGGCGCCGGCGATGGGCTCACCGGTCGTGCTGTCGGTTGCGGCAACGGGACTGGCCGCGACAACGACCCCCGCATTGTCGTCGACCTGTTGAGCCATTGCCCGGGCAAACGCATCCTGCCAGAGCTGCGTAACGCCGCTCAGGGTCTCGATATTGCGGACGCTGTAGTCACCTGCGTACGTCAAATAGCCGATTGAGGATGGATTCTGAATGTCTGACATAAGCGCTCGGTACATGCCTTGGGTCTGGCAGAATGCCGGATACTTTCGTTATCGGCAGCTACTGCCAATCATTAAGAAAATTTGGACGCATTGAAAAGATGAGTGATGAGCAAGCGGGCAGCCGCATTCGGGTCGAAACCCTGATTTCCGACGGCGAGCGGCAGGCCGCGCGGTGGGCTGAGCGCCTGGGACTGCCGCTTGACGATGCCCAGGCCGACTTCGCATTGCAAGTCGCTGAAGACGGGCTGCAGTTGCAACAATTGGGCGCTGATGCGCCGGGGCCGGTACGGGTGGATTTTGTCGAAGGCAAGGCGGCGCACCGTCGGCTGTTCGGCGGTGGCAGCGGGCAAATGATCGCAAAGGCCGTGGGGATACAACCGGGCGTGCGCCCGCGTGTGCTGGATGCGACCGCGGGGTTGGGAAAGGACGCCTTCGTGCTAGCGAGCCTGGGCTGCGAAATGAGCTTGATCGAGCGCCAGCCGATCATCGCCGCGCTACTCGAAGACGGCTTGGCTCGGGCCTCACAGAATTCGGACGTCGGCGCAATTGTTGGGCAGATGCGGCTGTTGACCGGCAACGCCATCGAGCTGATGCGCCTGTGGCAAGAGGAGGCGCCTCAGGTCATTTACCTCGATCCGATGTTTCCACATCGGGAGAAAACCGCGCTGGTGAAAAAGGAGATGCGCCTGTTTCGGCCCTTGGTCGGGGATGACATGGACGCGCCTGCTTTGCTAGAGGCGGCCTTGGCGTTGGCGACACACCGTGTCGTGGTCAAGCGCCCCCGCAAGGCGCCCTGCATCGCGGGGGCCAAGCCGGGGTACGCGCTGGATGGCAAATCGAGCCGGTATGACATCTACCCCAAGAAAGCGTTGAAGCCTTGAGGCCCATGCAGGATTCCCTCGCCTTGTGCGCAGCGCTGCATCAGGCGCGGTAGGCCTTCAGAAAAAGGGCGACGACCTCTCGCACATGACGATCCTCGGAAGATTGCTCAGCGGCAGTGCCGTGGCCAATCAACAGTCGGAAGTTTCCGACGCCTTTGATCAAGCTGAGGAAGTGGCCAGCCGCCCTTGCGGGTGAGTCGAAATGCAGCCCGTCCGTGTCGTTCAGCCGGGTCAGGACACGTTCCATTTCCTGGAGGATGCGCTGCGGCCCGGCCTCGAAGAAGACTTGCGACAACTCGGTGCCTTGGGTTCCCAGGGCAATCATCAGACGGTGCAGCTCCACGGATTCGGGGCTGTTGATCAGCGTCTGAAAGCCTCGCGCAATACCCAGCAACACTTTTTCCGCCGAAGCCGTGGGCGCCATGTCGACGAAAAGTTCAGGCACCTGCTCTTCACAACGGGCCACGACGGCGGCGGAAAACAAGGTCTCCTTGTCGGTGAAATGGCTGTAGACCGTGAGTTTGGAGACCCCGGCCTCAGCCGCGACCGCATCCATGCTGGTGTTCGCGTACCCATTGCGAATGAACAGGTTTTTCGCCGCCTCGAGGATGGCTTGGCGCTTGGCCGGATCTTTCGGGCGGCCGGGGCCGGTGGGAGCGGTTACGTCGGTCATTCGGAAGCCACGCCTGTCGGATTCAATAGTGGACTGTTCAGTTTGCTAATTCTGAATATACTCGCCAGTACAATTATTCCAAAAGCCTCTTCTGCCAAGGTGCCTCACCATGTTTCGCGATGCCTTGTTCCTTGTGCTGCCGGTCAGTCTGGCGTCGTTGCTGGTCGGTTGTGGGCAGGACGTGTCGGTTCCCGCCACGGTTCGCCCGGCCATGGTAGTGCAACCACTGCCATCCTCCCAATCCATGGACAGCTACCCAGGCGAAGTCCGGGCCCGGTTCGAACCAGACTTGGCGTTTCGCATTCCGGGTAAGGTCAGCCGACGTCTCGTGGAGGAGGGCGAGCGCGTCAGGGCCGAGCAACCCTTGGCCGAACTGGACGCCCAGGACGTACGCCTGCAACTGGACGCCGCCCGCGCGCAGGTCGCGGCGGCCGAAGCCAATCTGCAATTGGTTCGCTCCGAGCGGGACCGTTACAAGACGCTGATGGACCGGCAAATGGTCAGCAAGTCGCAGTACGACAATGCCGAGAATCTTTATCGCGCCGGCGATGCGCGGCTCAAGCAGCTCAAGGCGGAATTCACCGTTGCCGACAACCAGACCCGCTACGCGGTACTGCGTGCCTCACAGGACGGCGTGATCGCCAAACGCCTGGTGGAAGTCGGGCAAGTGGTCGCCGCCGGTCAAACCGTGTTCACCCTGGCGGCCGATGGTGAGCGAGAAGTGGCGATCAGCCTGCCGGAACAGAATTTCGGGCGGTTCAAGATCGGCGATCCAGTCTCCGTCGAGCTATGGACGCAGCGGGAGCAGCGCTTGCCCGGACGCATTCGTGAGCTTTCCCCGGCTGCCGATCCCAAATCGCGGACGTTCGCCGCGCGCATTGCGTTCGCCGCAGGCAAGGTGCCCGCCGAACTGGGGCAGAGCGCGCGGGTGTTCATCGCCGCCGATCACGCGGTGTCCTTGTCGGTACCGCTGTCCGCGGTGACCGCCGAGAAGGGTCAGACCTACGTCTGGCGCCTGCAGAGCGACGGCACCCTGAAACGCACCCCGGTTCAGGTAGGGCCTTATGGCCAGGAGTCCGTGCCGGTGCTGAGTGGCCTGGCCGCCAGCGACTGGGTGGTGGCCGCGGGTGTCCATGTGTTGCATGAGGGCGAGCGAGTGCGGCCTGTGGACCGCAGTAACCGGGCGATCAAACTGGCCGACAAGGAGTAGGCACGGATGCGTTTCAACCTTTCCGAATGGGCGCTGCGCAATCGGCAGATGGTCTTGTATCTGATGATCCTGCTGGCGGTGGTGGGTGCCTTGTCTTACACCAAGCTGGGGCAGAGCGAAGACCCGCCTTTCACCTTCAAAGCCATGGTCATCCGCACCCTTTGGCCGGGTGCCAGTGCCGAAGAAGTGGCGCGGCAGGTGACCGATCGTATTGAAAAGAAACTGATGGAAACCGGCGACTACGAGCGCATCGTGTCCTTTTCCCGGCCAGGCGAATCCCAGGTGACGTTCATGGCGCGGGATTCACTCGTCTCGGCCAAATTGCCCGAGCTCTGGTACCAGATCCGCAAGAAGGTCGGCGACATCCGTCAGACCCTGCCGACGGGCGTTCAGGGCCCGTTCTTCAACGACGAATTCGGCACGACCTTCGGCAATATCTATGCGCTGACAGGCGAGGGATTCGACTACGCCGTCATGAAAGATTACGCCGACCGCATCCAGATCCAGCTGCAGCGAGTCAAGGATGTGGGCAAGGTGGAGTTGATTGGCCTGCAGGATGAAAAAATCTGGATCGAGCTTTCCAACGTCAAGCTCGCCACCCTGGGCCTGCCGCTGTCGGCTGTCCAGCAAGCACTCGAAGCACAGAACGCGGTGGTGGCGGCAAGTTTCTTCGAGACCCCCAATGAGCGGGTGCAATTGCGGGTGACCGGGCGTTTTCAAACGGTCGATGAACTTCGCGATTTCCCGATTCGCGTCGGTGACCGCACGTTCCGTATCAGTGATCTTGCCGATGTGCGCCGGGGTTTCAACGATCCGCCCGCACCGCGCATGCGTTTCATGGGCGAGGACGCCATCGGCTTGGCGGTTGCGATGAAGGACGGCGGTGACATCCTGGTCCTGGGCCGCGCGCTGGAAAACGAATTCGCCCGCCTGCAGAGCAACCTGCCCGCCGGGATGCAGTTGCACAAGGTCTCCGACCAGCCTGCTGCGGTCAAAAGCAGCGTCGGCGAATTTGTACGCGTGCTCGCCGAGGCGCTGGGGATCGTACTGTTGGTGAGCTTCTTCTCGCTCGGTGTGCGCACCGGCATGGTGGTGGCGCTGGCGATCCCGGTCGTGCTGGCGATGACTTTCGCCACGATGTACTACCTCGGTATCGGGTTGCACAAGATTTCCCTTGGGGCGTTGGTGCTGGCGCTCGGATTGCTGGTGGACGATGCGATCATCGCCGTGGAAATGATGGCGATCAAAATGGAGCAAGGCTATGACCGGCTCAAGGCTGCCGCTTTCGCCTGGACCAGCACGGCGTTTCCGATGCTCACGGGCACGCTGATCACCGCGGCGGGCTTTTTGCCAATTGCCACCGCGCAGTCCAGTACAGGCGAATACACCCGGTCGATCTTTCAGGTGGTGACGATAGCGCTGTTGGCTTCGTGGATCGCCGCGGTGGTCTTCGTGCCGTACCTGGGGGAACGGCTGTTGCCCGATCTGGCCAGGCTTCATGCCGCCAGGCACGGCTCGGGCCCGGACGCTCCGGACCCCTATGGCACGCCGTTCTACCTTCGCGTCCGCGCGCTGGTCGGCTGGTGCGTGCGCCGACGCAAGACCGTGATCGTACTGACCATCGTGTTGTTCGCGCTGTCGATCATCAGCTTTCGCTTTGTCCCGCAGCAATTCTTCCCGGCATCCGGCCGGCTGGAGTTGATGGTCGATCTCAAGCTCGCCGAGGGCGCATCGCTCAGTAACACGGCGGACCAGGTCAAGCGCCTGGAAGGCATGCTGAAAGACCATGCCGGCGTCGAGAATTATGTCGCCTACGTCGGGACCGGTTCACCGCGTTTTTACCTGCCGCTGGACCAGCAACTCCCGGCGGCGAGCTTTGCCCAATTCGTGGTGCTGGCCAAAACCATCGAAGACCGAGAAGCGCTGCGCACTTGGCTGATACAGACGCTGGATGAGCAGTTCCCTATGCTGCGCCCGCGCGTCACGCGCCTGGAGAATGGGCCACCCGTGGGGTACCCGGTGCAGTTCCGGGTGACCGGTGAGCACATCGATGAGGTGCGTGCGCTGGCCCGAGACGTCGCGGCCAAGGTGCGCGAAAACCCTCATGTGGTGAACGTACATCTGGATTGGGAGGAGCCGAGCAAGGTCGTGTACCTCAACGTCGACCAGGACCGGGCGCGAGCGCTTGGCGTGACCACTGCCGACCTGTCGCGCTTCCTGCAAAGCCAGTTGACCGGCTCCAGTGTCAGCCAGTACCGCGAAGACGATGAACTGATTGAAATCCTGCTGCGTGGCACTGAACAGGAGCGCCATGCATTGGGCAGCCTGGCGAGCCTGTCAGTGCCGACCGCCAACGGGATGAGCGTGGCACTGTCCCAGGTGGCGACGCTCGAATACGGTTTTGAGGAAGGCATCATCTGGCATCGCAATCGCCTGCCGAACGTGACGATTCGAGCCGACATTTACGGCAAAGAGCAACCGGCGACGCTGGTCAAGCAGATCCTCCCGACCCTCGATGGGGTGCGTGCGCAGTTGCCGGACGGCTATCTGCTGGAAGTCGGCGGTACGGTCGAAGATTCCGCCCGTGGTCAGAATTCGGTGAACGCCGGGGTGCCATTGTTCATCGTCGTGGTCCTGACGTTGCTGATGATCCAGCTGCGCAGTTTCTCGCTCACGTTCATGGTTTTTCTCACAGCTCCGTTAGGCCTGATAGGGGTGACGCTGTTTCTGCTGATTTTCCGCCAGCCCTTCGGGTTTGTGGCCATGCTTGGCACCATCGCTCTGTCGGGGATGATCATGCGCAACTCGGTGATCCTGGTGGATCAGATCGAACAGGACATTGCCGCCGGCCTTGACCGTTGGCAGGCCATCATCGAGGCGACCGTGCGCCGCTTCCGGCCCATTGTGCTGACCGCGCTTGCGGCGGTGCTGGCGATGATCCCGCTGTCGCGCAGCGTGTTCTTCGGGCCGATGGCGGTGGCGATCATGGGAGGCTTGATCGTGGCGACCGCCCTGACGTTGCTGTTCCTGCCCGCACTGTACGCGGCCTGGTTTCGGGTGAAGAAAAGCGAAAGCACTTGAGCGCTTTGTTGCCGCGCCCCAGCAGCAAGGCCGGTGCCTGCGGTCTGGTGGTGGAGTGCCTTTGAAGGGTGAGCGGTCAATCTCTGCGGTAGGGTGGGCCAGGTCTGTCTGTACTGCACCAGGCCAGATCTGGCCTGGTCTCATATGTGCGGGCGAAGCCTTATTTCAGGTTCCCGCTGAGGAATTGCTGCAACCGCTCGCTTTTCGGGCTGCCCAGCACGTCATCGGGGTGGCCCATTTCTTCGATCTGGCCCTGGTGCAGGAACACCACCTGATTGGCCACCTTGCGAGCGAAGCCCATCTCGTGCGTCACCAGGATCATGGTGCGGCCCTCTTCGGCCAAGCCTTGAATCACCTTCAGCACCTCGCCGACCAACTCCGGGTCGAGGGCCGAGGTCGGCTCGTCGAAAAGCATGATTTCCGGTTCCATCGCCAGGGCGCGAGCGATCGCTACGCGTTGTTGCTGACCGCCTGACAGGAAGGCCGGATACTGATCGGCCACGCGGGCCGGCAGGCCGACCTTTTCCAGGTACCGGCGTGCGCGGTCCTCCGCCTCCACCTTGGAAACGCCCAGCACCCGCCGCGGTGCCATGGTGATGTTTTCCAGCACCGTCATGTGGCTCCAGAGGTTGAAGTGCTGGAACACCATGGCCAGGCGTGTGCGGATTCGTTGCAGCTCGGCCGGATCGGCCACGCGCATGCCAGAGGCGTCGCTGACCATCTTGATGGGTTGGCCGTCGAGGCTCATGGCCCCGTCGTTGGGTTGTTCGAGGAAGTTGATGCAGCGCAGAAAGGTGCTCTTGCCCGAGCCGCTGGCGCCGATCAGGCAAATCACGTCACCGACGTTGGCCTTGAGCGACACGCCCTTGAGAACTTCGTGGTCACCGTAGCTTTTATGCAGGCCATCGATGGTCAGTTTGTACATGACGGGCAATCCTTAAGGAGAAAGTAAGTAGCCGCTGCGAAACGGCTCGGTGCCGGCGACATGGGCGATGACCATGCCGGCGGTCGCCATGCGTCGCAAGGAGCGGGCGTACATCAGGCCGGCGTTCGCCGCGTGAACGGGCGTCACGGCGTCGCTGATCGGGTCGATGACTTCGGCGATCAACTGACCGGCCTCGACGTATTCGCCTGGCAAGGTGCAGAACACCAGCAGGCCCCCCACTGGCGTCGCGACGGGCTCCACCGCTGCGAGAGGGGTGGCCGGATAAATCAGTTCGGGTGCCGGCGCGGGCTCGCCGGCAATGGCGCCGTATTGCATCAGGTAATTGAGGATGGCCTGACAGTCGCGACTTCCCAGCGCGTGGTTGACGTCGCCCTGACCCCGCAGTTCGAGGGTCACGGAGAAACTGCCCAGCTCGATGGGGAAGCGCTTTTCGAAGCGTTGCTGCAATTGCCACCAGACCAACGTAAAGCACTCGTCGAACGACTGGCCACCCGAGTCGGTCGCCAACAGGCTCGCCTGGGCGCCCAGATAGCGAGACAGCGGCTCGACCTGCGGCCAGGCTTCTGGCGTGGTGTACAGATGTTCCACCGATTCGAAGTCGCAGTGCAGATCCAGCACCATGTCGGCGTCGCAGGCCAGCCGCTGCAGCGTCAGACGTTGCGAATCGAGTTGCGTGGCGGCCGTTCGCGCGTTCAGCCCGGCGAGCAGGCGATCGCGGATCAGCGCAGTGTTGCGCTTCGCGTCGGCGCCCAGCGAAGCTTCTACCTCATCGCCGACCTGCTGCGCGAGGTCGACGAAATGGCGGTTGAAGTTCTGGCCACTCTCCAGCTCGTAGCGGCCTAATGGCGTGTCCATCAACACCTGCTCAAGCCCCGCAGGGTTGGCAACCGGCACGACCACGATTTCGCCGAGCAACTGCCCGGCTTTTTCCAGTTCGGCCAGGCGTTGCTTCAAATACCAGGCCACCAGCATGCCGGGAAGCTCGTCGGCGTGCAGCGAGGATTGGATGTAGATCTTGCAGGCCCCGTTTTCCGGGCCGTAGTGAAAGCTGTGGATCTGCCGTGCGGTGCCAGGCACCGGCGACAGCAGGTCATGGGTCAGGTGTCGCATGCAGAAGTCCTAGTGAGACGGGCCGAGAAAGGCCAGCCAGCGCCGTTCGGCCAATCTGAACAGGCCCACCAGAATGAAGGTGATCGTCAGGTAGATCAGCGCCGCAATGCCAAACGACTGAAACGTCATGAAGGTGGCCGAGTTTGCATCCCGCGCCACTTTGAGGATGTCAGGGACTGTGGCAGTGAACGCGACGGTGGTCGAGTGCAGCATCAGGATCACTTCGTTGCTGTAGTAAGGCAGCGAACGACGCAGGGCCGATGGCATGATCACATAGGCATACAGGCGCCAGCCAGTCAGGCCGTAGGCCTTGGCCGCTTCGACTTCGCCGTGGTTCATGCTGCGGATCGCCCCGGCGAAGATCTCGGTGGTGTACGCGCAGGTGTTCAACGCGAACGCCAGGATCGTGCAGTTCATTGCGTCGCGGAAGAAGGCGTTGAGCAATGGCTGCTCGCGCACGGCGGCAATGCTGTAAATGCCGGTGTAGCAGATCAGCAGCTGGATATAGAGCGGCGTGCCGCGGAACAGGTAGGTGTAGAACTGCACCGGCCAGCGCACCAGCGGGTTCGGCGAAACCCGGGCAATGGACAGCGGAATCGAGACGATGAAGCCAATCGCGATGGATGCGCTGAGCAACCACAGGGTCATGGCCAGCCCGGTGATGTTCTGGCCGTCGGTGTAGAGGAATGCACGCCAGTATTCTTGAAGCAGTTCGATCATCGTTGAGCCTCCCGGCTGCCTGCGGCGTAACGCCGTTCAGCCCAGCGCAGGGCGAAGTTGGAGACGCTGGTGATGACCAGATAGATCAGCGCCGCCAGCACCAGAAAATAGAACAGTTGATAGGTGCTTTTGCCAGCGTCCTGGGACGCTTTGACCAGATCGGCCAGCCCGATGATCGACACCAGGGCCGTGGCCTTGAGCACCACCTGCCAGTTATTGCCGATGCCGGGAAGGGCAAAGCGCATCATTTGCGGGAACACGACGATACGAAAGCGCTGGGCGCGGGTGAGGCCGTAGGCGATGGCGGCTTCGACTTGCCCGCGCGGCACGGCCAGGATCGCGCCTCGGAAGGTTTCCGTAAAATAGGCGCCGTAGATGAAGCCCAAGGTGATGACGCCCGCAGCGAAGGGATCGATCTCGATGTAGTCCCATTCCATCGCTTCGGTGAAGGTGGTCAGCCAGGTTTGCAGGCTGTAGAAAATCAGCAGCATCAGCACCAGGTCAGGTACGCCTCGGATCAGCGTGGTGTAGACCTGTGCCGGAACCCGCAGGAGCGCGGTCTTGGAGAGTTTGGCGCTGGCGCCCAGCAGGCCGAGCACGATGGCCAGCAGCAGCGACATCACCGACAATTTGATGGTCATCCAGGTGCCCTGCATCAGCAAAGGGCCAAAACCGTTGAGGCTGAAGGCGGACAATCCCAGGTTTTGCAGAAGAGTTTCGAACATGTGCAACCTATACAGTCAATAAAAACGCCCGTTTGTCTCAGCGAGGGGATTCGGATGATCGCTGAAAGAAACGGGCGTTTGTTTTCTTACTTACCGCTGTACAGATTCAGATCGCCGAAGTGCTTCTTCTGGATCTCGGCGTACTTGCCGTCATCGTGTAACGCTTTGATACCTTTGTCCAAAAGCGCTTTCAGCTCTTTGTTACCTTTAGCGATGCCCACGGCGGTTTTGGATGGCAGCAGTGGGTCGTCGATCGGCTTGCTGACTTCATAGTCGGCGCCTTGCGAAGATTTCAGGAAGCCCAGCTCGGCTTGCAGCATGTCTTGCACGGAGGCGTCCAGACGGCCGGACACGAGGTCAGCGTAGACCTGATCCTGGTTAGCGTAGGCTTTGGTTTTCACGCCTGCCTTGTCCAGGATGGCCTTGGCGTAGGCTTCCTGGATGGTGCCTTGCTCGTAACCGACGAACTTGCCTTTGAGGGACGCCACGTCTGCGCTCAGGCCAGAACCTTTCTTGTAGACCAGCGAGGTCGGACCGGAGAACAGCTCGCTGGAGAAGTCGATGACTTTTTCGCGCGCAGGGGTCACGGTCATGGACGAGATCACGCCGTCGAACTTATTGGCTTTGAGGCCAGGAATCATGCCGTCGAAATCGCTTTCGACCCATTTGCACTTGACCTTCAGCTCTGCACAGATCGCGTTGCCCAGATCGATGTCGAAGCCGATCAGGCTGCCGTCAGCGGCTTTCGATTCGAATGGAGCGTAGGAAGGATCGACGCCGAAACGCAGCTCCTTGTATTCCTTGGCCATAGCGTTGCCAGCGGCCAGGCAGACAGCGAGTGCGGAAAGGGTCAGCCATGCTTTTTTCATCGTTCAGTCCTTAAAACCAAATTGGGCGTTGGGAACACGCGTAGGCTTGCTACCGGCAGGAGCCAGACCGCAAAAAGATAGCAATTTCCGAACCAAAGAGACGAACGTGCGTTTTAAATGTACGGAGTTGTCGCAATGATGACTTTGAGCCATCTCTTGTCTTTTTTCAGGGCGCCTGAGGCAGGGGCAGAGTAGCGGAAACCGGCAAAAAGGGCGCGTAAAAAAACGCTCCACGCGTCGTGTGTTTCTCCTCGCGACCGACTGTGGAGGGTTTGGTAGCAGTCCGCCCTCGACGGTGCCGAGTGGGCGCATGCTTCTGTACGGGGGGCCAAGCGGCCCCTTCGCCCTGCACGAATTTGGGGCGTCCGTTCGGCGCACGGTTGATGCACAGGCACCAAAGAAGGGCTCAGGCAAGCAGGTCTTGCAAGGTCGCCAGACTGTCGGCTTCGGCCACCGGCTTGTCATGCCGCCATCGGAGCATGCGTGGGAATCTCACGGCGATCCCGCTTTTGTGGCGCTTGGACAACGCGATGCCCTCGAACCCCAGCTCGAACACGAGCGTTGGCGTGACACTCCGGACAGGGCCGAACTTTTCAACGGTGGTCTTGCGAATGATTGCATCGACTTTGCGCATCTCCTCGTCGGTCAATCCTGAATATGCTTTGGCAAACGGCACCAATGTGCGTTCGCTGCTGCCCTGTGGGCCATCCCATACCGCGAAGGTGTAGTCGCTGTACAGGCTGGCGCGGCGGCCGTGACCGCGCTGAGCATAGATCAGCACGGCGTCGACGCTGAGCGGGTCGATCTTCCACTTCCACCAGACGCCCATGTCCTTGGTTCGCCCCACGCCGTACAACGCATCCCGTGCCTTGAGCATCATGCCTTCGACGCCCAGGCTGCGCGACGCTTCGCGCTGGCGGGCCAGGTCAGTCCAGTCCGAGCCGGTCAGCACGGGGGAGGGCATCAATACCGGGCTGCTGGCACGGGCAATCACCTGCTCCAATTGGGCCCGCCGCTCATGCTGTGGACGATTGCGCCAGTCGTGCCCCGACCATTCCAGCAAATCGTAGGCAAGGACCACCACCGGTACGTCTTCCAGGATTTTCTTGCCCAGGGTTTTGCGGCCGATGCGCTGCTGGAGCAAGGCGAACGGCTGCACGGAAGGTGTCGACGCTTCAGCCGGCGCCAGTGCGAAGGCCTCGGATGCCTGCGGATCGGGCGCTGGCGCTTTCCACACGACGATCTCGCCATCGATCACCGTACCGTCGGGCAAACACCGGGCGAGGCTGTGCAGTTCCGGAAAACGGTCTGTCACCAGTTCCTCTCCCCGAGACCACACCCACAGACGTCCGTCGCGCTTGACCACCTGGGCGCGAATGCCATCCCACTTCCATTCCACCTGCCAGTTGTCGGTCGGTCCGAGCAGGTCGCCAAACGCTTCCACCGGCTGTTGGAGCGGGTGCGCGAGAAAGAAAGGATAGGGCTGGCCGCCACGCTGGGCGTGCTCATCTTCAGATTCTTCAGCGATCAGTTTGAGGTAGCCCTCGGCGGTGGGGCGGTGGGACAGGTCGGTGTAACCCACCAGGCGCTGCGCCACGCGTTTGCTGTCGATGCCGGCCAGGGCGGCGAGTGCGCGGGTGACCAGCAGCTTCGAGACGCCGACTCGAAAGCTGCCGGTGATCAGCTTCAGGCACACCATCAGGCTCTGACGGTCAAGTTGCGCCCAGAACGTCGGCAAGCGCTCCAACAGTTCTTCGGGTGGCAGGCCGCGCAGCGGCAACAGATGATGTTCCATCCAACTGGCCAGTCCGTCTTCGGAGCTGTGTATCGCTTCAGGCAAGAGCAATGACAGCGTTTCCGCAAGGTCACCAACGGCTTGATAACTTTCTTCGAACAGCCATTCTGGCAAGCCCGACAACGTCATGGCCTGCTCGCGCAACAAGCGCGTCGGGACCAATTGGCGGGGCCGCCCCCCCGACAAGAAGTACACGGCCCATGCCGCGTCCTCTGGTGCCGCAGCGGCGAAGTAGCGCTGCATCGCCGCCAGCTTGGCATTGCTCGACGTGGTGGCATCCAGTTGCGCGTAGAGTTCGGCGAAGGCTTTCATGGCGTCACCTGTCCCTGATCTTGAACCTCCTGAGGTTGCGCCGCGGTGTCATCCTCTTCGTCGCCGTACTCGGTGGTAAAGCCTTGTGCATCCAGACCCGATTCCCGCAGATAGCGCACCAAGACGGCGACCGAGCCATGGGTCACCATGACCCGCTCGGCGCCGGTGTTCTCGATGGCCCACAACAGGCCGGGCCAATCCGCATGGTCGGAAAGCACAAAGCCACGATCCACACCGCGGCGTCGGCGGGTGCCGCGCAGCATCATCCAGCCGCTGGCGAAGGCGTCGCTGAAATCGCCGAAGCGACGCATCCAGGTGCTGCCTCCTGCCGACGGCGGCGCGACGATCAATGCCTGGCGCAAGGCCGGGTCAGTTTTCTTGAAGTCTCCCGCATAGTGCGTCTCGGGAATGCGCACGCCGCCCTCGCGGTACACCCGGTTCAACGGCTCGACGGCCCCATGAACCAGAATCGGACCGATGTTCGGGTCGATGCCATGCAGGATGCGCTGGGCCTTGCCGAACGAGTACGCGAACAGCACGCTGGCTTTGCCGACCGCAGCGTTGGCCTGCCACCACTCATTGATCCCGCTGAAAATGTCGGCCTGAGGCTGCCAGCGATAGATGGGCAAGCCGAAGGTGGATTCGGTGATGAAGGTATGGCAGCGCACCGGCTCAAAGGGTTCGCAGGTGCCATCGGGCTCGACTTTGTAGTCGCCAGATGCAACCCATACCTCGCCTTGATACTCCAGCCGCACCTGTGCGGAGCCGAGCACGTGCCCTGCCGGATGCAGGCTGAGTTTCACACCGTGGTGGGTAATCGATTCGCCATATTCGAGGGTTTGCAGATTGATGTCCTGCCCCAGTCGGGAGCGCAGGATACCTTCACCGGGCGCGGCGGCCAGATAATGCTGATTGCCGGTGCGGGCGTGGTCGCCGTGGCCGTGGGTAATGACGGAACGTGCGACCGGCCGCCAGGGATCGATGTAGAAATCCCCTGGCGGGCAGTACAGGCCTTCGGGGCGAGCGATGACAAGGTCCATGACATGACCACGGTGATGGGCTTGTCAGGTAGAGCGATGGGGGCGGGGAGAAGTTCGGCCTGATTGCGCTCGCCGTTGTGAACGCCGAAACCTGTGGCCAGCGTGGATTATGCCCTCACAGGTTCGGCGTGCGAATGCCTTATTTACCCGGCGTCAGCGTCAGGCGGGCCTTGCCATACACGCGCTCGAAATTCTCTGGCTGCAGCGGCACCGACATGTACTGCCCCTTGAACCACGGGTCGATGCCATCTGCGAAGTGTGAGCTGGCGGGGTTGCCTGACTGCCCGCCAGCGCTCTGGGCCATCATCGGCTCCTGCTGCGCGAAATCGACGATCATGCGCATGGCCGGCACCACCGCCGCATCGAAATCCTGACCCCAATGGAAGCCCGAGGCGTTGAGGGTGGTGTGATCGCCCCCCGCTGCCATCGGCCCCTTGACCACGCCAGCCTTGCTGCCGCCCAGCGCCGCCGTGAGTTGAGCGCTTTGTGCGGTCCAGCGGTACTGATGCAGTTTGCCCCATTGCCAGGCTTTGTGATCACTGCCCAATTGGCTCTCGCCGGCGCTGATCGCGGCGGCCAGGCTGCGGGCCAGGATGGTGGGCTTGTCTTCTTTCTGCGGGGTTTTCAGATCGTCCCAATAGGGGCTGTCTTCCCTCCCGAGCAGATGGTCGGCTTGAGGTGAGTAGGAAAGGTCGGCGCTCTGTACCAACGCCTTCCAGGATGCGCTGCTTTCCGGGCCCAGTTCGTCAAGGAAGATCTGCCGGGCACTTTCTTGCAGGAACAACTCGTAGAGGGCGGCATCGGCGGACACCGGCGACAGGCGCCCGTCGAATGCCATGAGGCGACCAAGGGCCTCCCGCGCTTTGTCCCGATCGACCGGTGGCAAGGCGTCGATGGCCTGTTTCAGGGGCCTGGCCATGCCCGGCGCTTCGAACATCTTCTTCAGCTTGGCAGCGAAGGTCGTGGTCTGGTCGTACTGCATCGCAATCGTGCTGCGAGTGTCCTGCTTGCCGCTGTTAGCCAGTTGGGCGAGGCGCTCGGCCCGCTCCGGATAATCCCACGAGTTCGAGAGCTGCATGCCGTATCCCTTTGGCACGGTGCGCTGGTTGGCTGTTCCGATCCAGCCTTGTGGCGGGTCCTGATCGTAGGGATGAAGCATGGCGTCGGCGTAACCGTCCCAGTCGAAGCGGCTGTCCCAGCCCGGCGAAGGAACCAGCCCTAGGCCGTCGCGACGGTTCGGGTAGCGACCGGTGACCTGCCAGCCGGTGTTCGAGGCATCGGCGAACACCATGTTCAAAGTGCTCGCGCGGATTTCCCGCGTGGCGTCGAAAGCGCGCTCGACAGTTTGCGCACGCGTCAGGTCGAACAGCGCGTCGAGGGATTTGTCGTCCTTGGCATTCGGGGTTTGCAAGGCGATCCCCAGGCCGCTGGCTACCTGCGTGGCGCTGCCGTTGAGCAGCGGGCCGTGACGGGTTTCGTAGGCCGCTTCACGAATCGGGCTGCTGCCGCGGATAAAGTAGGTTTCCTCGTGAGCGGCAGCGGGTGCCCATTTGCCATCGGCCATGAACATGAGGCAGTTGTTTTCGCGCTTGAGTTTCTCCAGGAACAGGTCCTGGTTGTCCCCCATCGCCGGGCCCATGCCCCAGGCCAGCTTGCCGTTGAACCCCGACAGCACCAGTGGCAGGCCCGCGACCGTTGCCCCCGCGGCCTGGTATTTCGGGGCGCGGATTTGCACGAAATTCCACAGCGACGGCAGGGTGGACGGCAACTGGCTGTCGGTGGCCAGCAGGCTCTTGCCCGCGCGAGCCCGTTGTGGGGCGATGACCCAGTTGTTCGAGGCCGAAACCCCTAGCAAATTCAGGTCTGAGAGCTGCAGCGCTGCTTTGTCCAGGTCGGTCAGGCCGGGCAGTTGACTGCCCAGATTCAGGCCTTTGAGCTTGTCGGCCTCGGCGAATGGCAGTTCTTCGTCAGGATAGGTCGGCAGCAGCCAGGCAAGCTTGTCGGCACTGACCTTCTGGGCCAGCACCAGCGAGGAAATTTCTTCCTGCAGGTTGACCGAGAGGCTGAAATTCAACAGGGCAAAAATCAGCGCCGAGTCCTGGGGTTGCCAGTACTCAGGCTTGTAGCCCGCATCGGCGAGGTCCGACGGCAGCTTGTCGCGATAGCGGAACAGGTAGGCGTTGACACCTCGCGCGTACACCTCGAAGAAGCGCTTCAAGCGGGGTGACGAAGCGTTGTAGAGGTCGCCGGCGGTCTGCTTGAGGTTAACCGCGCGCATCATGCGGTCCAGGTCGAGCGCGCCAGCCCCCGCGATTTCCGACAGGCGGCCCTGAGCCAACAGCCGCATTTGCACCATTTGTGAGATGCGATCGCTGGCGTGAACGTATCCCAGGGTAAACAGGGCATCATGAAAGGTGCTGCTCTCGATCAGCGGCATGCCAAGGTTGTTACGACGCACCGAAACATTCTGCGCAAGGCCTTTGATCGCGTACACGCCACTGGTGGGCGGCAGGTTGTCACGGTCTTCGCCGCCCAGTTGGCAGCCGGCGAGACTCAGCAGCCCCAGCATGGCGGCGGCTGTACTGAGTCGCGTCTTCAGGGATGAGAGGGCTGGCGAGGCCATGATGAAGCTCCTGCGGGGGTAGGCGTTGGAAACGCGCTACGTTAGAGAGCCGTCAGGCGCCACGCAAGCTGGAAAAGCGAGTTATTGCAGGATTTTTAACGCGGCAAGCGCAGGACGTTGGGGAAGGGCGCTTGCCCATGGACCACCCGTCGAACGAGAGCCTGGGTTCGGTGGGGAGCCAGAGGCAGTTGCCTCATCCCCACCGCAGACTTCGCCGATCAACTTGACGCCGTCATGTCACTGACGGCAGGCAAGCCATCAGGCGCCGTGGCACTTCTTGAACTTCTTGTCGCTGCCGCATGGGCATGGGTCGTTACGTCCCACGTCCTTGAGTGCATTGCGCACCGGCTCCTGCGGTTCGTGGTTGCAGTGCGGGCCATGCACATGGCCGTGGTCATGATGGTGATGGTCGTGATCGTGATCGCAATCAGGGCCATGCACGTGGGGTTGGTTGCTCATGGGGCTACTCCGGAATCAAATCGCCGGGAATTATGTCGCCTTCGCGGCCAATACGCACGTTGTCTCCGAACAAAAAGCCCGTCTTGAGATAGCCCTCGAGCCGGTAATGGACCGGCTGGTTGGGTTTGCCGAGCATTCGCGTCACATCCTTCAAATGTTCCCAGAGGTTGGTGCGAATGGGGACGGAGAAATTCTTGCGGCCGTTGGCCTTGACGATGAACCAGTCGCTGTAATCGCCATCGGCGATCAGGATGTCATTGAGTACGACCTTGTAGCGCAAACCCCGTACCCAGAGGTTGGTGTCGTTGGGGTTGTCGATGCGCAGGCGCAGTTTCATGTCTTGCTTGAGCAGCCGGGCCTTGACCACATCGACCTTGAGTAACCGAACGTCGGGATCCTTGACGTCACTGCCCGTCAAAGACGAACAGCCGGATAAAACGAGAGTCAGCATTAAACCGACGATCTTGAATACGTTTGCCTGAAACACCATGGATTCGCTCCCTGTCGGTCCGGTTCTCGCAAGAGAGCCTTTGAGCCAACTCGCTGTTCGATAAAGCCTGCGCCATACTCATGCCATGTGTCGAAGGAGTATTGACCCGTGAAGCTGTACGAAATCATTTTTTCCGGCCAATTGATACCCGGCGCACAGATCGACCGGGTGCAGGCCAACCTGGCGAAATTGTTTCAGGCCGACGCGCAGCGTATCGCGTTGCTGTTTTCGGGCCGTCGTCTGGTGCTGAAAAACAATCTCGATCAGGCCGCTGCCGAGAAGTACCGCGCCACCCTCGAGCGGGCCGGTGCCCACGCGGAGATTGCAGAGATGGCCGGGCAACCGCAGATGGCGCCTGAGCCCGCACCTGTCGAAGTGGAGGAAGTCGAGTTGGCGCCGCCCCCTGACGAGCCCAGTTGGACTCGGCGTGCCCGGCAGGTACCGCCCCTCAGCGACAGTCCGCCCGATAAAGTTTCGAAATTCCAGCCGCGTGACGTCTACATGGCGGCGTTCGCTGACGTCGACGCCCCGGAGTTCACACTGTCCGAACTGGGCAAGGACGTTCAGGACCCCAAAGCCGCACCGGTTGCACCACGCCTGGATCTGTCCGGCCTGAGCCTGGCGCCGGCGGGGAGCGATTTGGGAGAGGTTCGCTCGACCGAGCGTGTCATCGTGCCGGACATCTCGCATCTGAAGCTCGCCTGACCCCGCCCGAACCCGCTAGGGCGGGGACATCAAGCCATATAGGCCGCGCAGCATTTCTTGAACTTCTGACCGCTGCCGCAGGGACATGGGTCATTTCGGCCGGCTTTAAGTTGCACGGTCGGGTCGATGAAATACCACCGTCCGCTGTGTTGCACGAATGCCGAACGCTCGCGATGGCTGTGCTCACCGCCCGCGTCGTGCCAGCGTGCGACGAAAGTGACGAAAGCATGCTCCGGCTTGCCCCCCAGCAATTCCGCGCCTTCTACCTCAAGGCCGAGCCAAGTGCTTTGCGCACTCCACTGACGGATCGACTCACGGTCCAGGCTGACCTGCTGGATGGGCAAGGTGGTGTCCAGCAGGTAATCCACCTGACCCAGTACATAGGCGCTGTAGCGCGAGCGCATCAAGGCTTCGGCGCAGGGGGCCGGCGTTCCAGCGTGATAGCGGCCACAACAGCCGTCGAGAAGGTTGCCACTGCCGCAGGGGCAAATTGCACTGCTCATGATGCGGATCTCACCACCAGTATTTGCCAAAGTTTTCCGGATTCGCCCAGAACTTCGCGTTCAGCCAGTCCGGCACCTGTTTGTAGGCGAGCAGGTCGTAGGTGAAAAGCGTCAGCACCTGTTCGTCCCGCGCGAAACGTTCGCTGACTTGCAGCGCCAGCGAATAGAAATCGGTTGGTTGCCAGCCGCAAGCGTCGAGGTCGGCAAGTACTGCAATGCGGCTGGCATTGAGGTTGCGAATGCCCCCCAGCAATTCAAGCCCGGCGCGCTTGGGCATGTGCTCCAGGCAATCGACCGCCAAGGCCAGATCGAAGCGTTGGCTGGCCAGCTCGGAAGGCAGGGCACCCGGCGCCGCGCGCGCCACCTCCGTTTCCGGGTGCGCCTCCCTGAAGGCTTGCAAGGCCGGGAAGCTGTCAGCGCCGATCAACAGCAGGCGTTTGGGCGCATAGCGGTCGAGCAGGGCGGCCAGCGCCTGTTGCGGTGTGCGGCTGGAAAAACTCTCGGTCATCGAAATTCCTCACGTAGGCCGGCAAGGGTAGCGCGCCTGCCCTGGATGGCCTAGGGCTGTTCGGCTTCTCACTCATTCTCGGGAGTTGTGAAATGGGACACGGCAGCACTTGAACTTTTTTATCAGGCGCCATGACAAAGCGTACGGAGTGAAGGCAAAAGGCTATTTGTAAAAGAACAAGCCCCTATCTGCGCTGAAAATCCATCGCCCTGCGTCCGCCGGGTGGCAAATGGCCTCAGTGGCGTCTTTACTGCATTTCAGTCGGTTTGAGCCGATACCAAAGGAGAAGAACTGTATGAGCATGATTCGGACAGCGTTACCTCTGATTTTGGTTACCAGTGTATTGACGGGCTGTGCCGGCTTGCAAAAGACCGACTGGCCCCTTTGTGCCGCCGGTGGTGCGCTCGCGGGTGGGGCGGTGGGGGCGTTTCAATCGGCATCCGTAGCGGCGGGCTTCGGTGCTGCAGTCGGCGTGATGGCAGGCGCTTACTGCTGGGCACACGGCGATGGCGATGATGATGGTGACGGTGTACTGAACAGCGTCGACAAGTGTCCGAACACGCCGAAAGGCACGCCAGTGGATGCGACCGGTTGCCCGATCGTGACGCCAGCGCCGGAACCTGTCGCCGCGCCTGTGGTGCAGCCGAAAGAAGAAATCATCACTATCCGTGACGTGCATTTCGAGTTCAACAAGGCCACCCTGACCCCGGCTGACAAGCATCAACTGGACGCCGTGGTCACCAAGCTGAAAACCGAAGCGCCTAACGTTCAGCTGCATGTCAGCGGTCATACCGACAGTGTGGGCAGCGATGCCTACAACCAGAAGTTGTCGGAGAAACGCGCCCAATCGGTAACGGATTACCTGGTCAGCGCCGGCATTGCGCGTAGCGCGTTCGTCTCGGTGGAAGGCGATGGCGAGAGCCGTCCTGTAGCGGACAACAAAACCGCTGAAGGCCGCGCGCTGAACCGTCGTGTCGAGATCAAGATCAACCGTTGATCATCCCTGCGTGTCAATCGATACCCCGGCCTTCGTGCCGGGGTATCGTTTTTTTGGTGCTGCGCAAGCGGCGACAGAGGACGCATTTCGATCGAAGCTCTGGCATAGTCACGTCCGCAATGTGCTGCGCGGATCGCGTTCATCTATCGCACAACCATAACTACGGCAGGGGCGTGTCATGAGGGTGTTTTGGGGGTTGGGGAAACTATTGACGCTCGGGTTCTGGGCGGTCGTGCTGGCCAGCCAGGCAGTCGTTTTGCCGGTTCCTTTCGGTGGGCTCATCACGCTGGCCGGTTGCTTGCTGCTACTGACCCATGTCATGGAGCTGTTGCTCTTCAACGGCAGTTTGAGAGGGCGTTCGCACCCTTGGCGCGACCGTTTGCACGTTCTGATTTTCGGTATTTTTCACTTGCAATCATTCGGTCGCCCTACGGCAGAGGTCCAGCATGCGTAACGCGTTGACGATGACGGCAGGCGTGCTGTCGCTCCTGAGCAGTGCGCTGGTGATGGCCGAGACCATTTCGGTCGAGCCGCACTCACTGATGCGCTTGCCCAGCAACACCAGTACGCTGCAGTTGGATCGGCTGGAGGTCGCGGATTACGGCACGTTGTTGATTCCTGCCGGCCTGACGGAAGTTCAGGTGGGGCAACTGGTCATGGGGCATGAAGCGCGTATCGCCATCGTGCCCAGCGCCGAGCCTTTCAAGTTGCAGGTCCGACAGGGGGACCTGGGCATTGGTGCCCAGATCACCGCCCGCGGTGCGCCAGGCACGTTTGAAAAAGCACCGCTGCCCGGGCGTAATCTGAACGTGCGCATCGAGCAGTTGAACGCTGACACACTGTTCATCGACGCGCGTGGCGGCACGGGTTCTCCCGGATACGTCGGCCTGGATGGCGGGAATGGTCAGGACCCGGGGTGCACGTGGGGCTCGGCGAGTCGCGGATTCGACGGCGACAATGGCGGCAACGGCCACGAGGGCGCGGCAGGCGCGTTGGTGCGGCTGGAATTGCCGCAGTCGTTCCCCGATGACCGCGTGAAGGTCAACGTCCAGGGCGGCGCCGGAGGTGCAGGCGGCGAAGGCGGTCGCGGCGGCAAGGGCGGCGTGTCGAAGGGATGCCTGATCTACCGCGCCGACGGCGCCAAGCCCGGAAAAAATGGCGACAAGGGCCAGAGCGGCGCGGTCGGGCCTGCGGGTTCTGTGAGCGTTCCTAAGCTGTAAATGCGTTACCTGTAGGAGCGCGCTTGCCCGTGAACAATTTGTCCGTGACACCGCAATCGCGGGCAAGCGCGCACCTTTAGGTTACTCACTCAAAACGACGGCCGAGCCGCTGCGATGGCCACCACGGCAATCCCAATCAACAAATTAATGCCCACCAATCGCCGAATCCCGCCCAGCGCAGCGGCGCCTTCGGCCCATTGCTCTGCTTCCACGGACTTGCGCAGCTGCGGCAGATTCAATGTGGAAATCCGTAGAAACAGCGCAGTCATCACGATGTACAGGCCAATCATCACCTGTACGTAACGCGGTGCGGTCTGGAACCCGCTGAAGTTGATGTTGATCATGCCGATACCGGTGACCGGCAGCATGATGACCGCGCACCACACCCAGACGAAGAACCGAGGAAAGACCTGAATCCACAGTTTCAGGCGCGCAGGGCCCTCCAGCGCGGCAATGACCGCCGGTCGCAGAATCATCCAGGCGAAAAACATGCCGCCGACCCACAGCACTGCGGAAACCACATGTAAAACGTAGACAAGGGCTACAGGCGACATCGACAACTCCAATCTGCGAAGAAAGCATTTGCGCGGTATGATAGCCGCCCGCTGCAACCACTGATAATTTATCCAGCGTTTTTCATCTGTAACTGTGTGACGCCGAGCCAACGACCCAGCCCATGATCAGCACCGAACTCAAGACCCAGATTCAGGGCGCCTATTCGCGTTTCCTTGAAGCCAAGAGCCTCAAACCTCGCTACGGCCAGCGTTTGATGATCGCGGAGGTGGCCAAGGTGCTGGGCGCGGTGGACACCGACGAAGAGGGCCGTCGCTCGGGCGACCCGGCGGTGGTCGCGGTCGAGGCAGGTACCGGTACGGGCAAGACCGTGGCGTATGCCATTGCGTCGATTCCGACGGCCAAGGCGGCGGGCAAGCGGCTGGTCATCGCCACGGCAACGGTCGCATTGCAGGAGCAGATCGTCCACAAGGATCTGCCTGACCTGATGCGCAACAGCGGCCTGAATTTCTCCTTTGCGCTGGCCAAGGGGCGTGGTCGCTACATGTGCCTGTCGAAGCTCGACGTCCTGCTTCAGGAGGGCAATGCACAGAACGCTACCGCCCAACTGTTCGAAGAAGAAGGTTTCAAGATCGAAGTCGACGAGGCCAGCCAGAAGCTGTTCACCAGCATGATCGAAAAGCTGGCGGGCAATAAGTGGGACGGCGACCGCGACAGTTGGCCCCAGGAGCTGGCTGACCAGGACTGGGCGCGGCTGACCACCGATCACAGCCAGTGCACCAACCGGCATTGTCCGAACTTTCAGCAATGTGCCTTTTACAAAGCGCGTGAGGGCATGGGCAAAGTCGATGTCATCGTCACCAACCACGACATGGTCCTGGCCGATCTGGCGCTGGGGGGCGGTGCTGTGCTGCCCGATCCGCGCGACACGCTGTACGTGTTCGACGAAGGCCATCACCTGCCTGACAAAGCCATCGGCCATTTCGCTCACTTCAGCCGCCTGCGCTCGACGACGGACTGGCTCGAGCAGACGGCGAAGAACCTCACCAAGCTGCTCGCTCAGCACCCACTCCCCGGGGACCTCGGCAAGCTCATCGAACAGGTGCCTGACCTGGCCCGAGAGATCAAGACCCACCAGCAGTTCATGTTCACCGCCTGCGAACAGATTGCCGATTTCAAGGCCGGTGAAGACATGGAAGGCCGTGAGCGTCCACGTCATCGTTTCGTAGGCGGGGTGATTCCCGAGCATATGCGGGACATGGGCATCGAGTTGAAAAAAGGCTTTGCCCGCCTCGACGACCTCTTCACCCGTCTGACCGAATTGCTCAAGGAGGGCATGGACGGCGAAGTGAATATCGGCATCGCCAGCCATCAGGCTGAAGAGTGGTACCCGCTGTTCGGCAGCCTGCTGGCCCGCGCCCACGGTAACTGGGAATTGTGGACGGCGTTCACCGCCGAAGACCCCGAAAACAGTCCGCCCATGGCGCGCTGGCTGACACTCGCCGAAAGCGGCTCGCTGTTCGACATCGAGGTCAACGCCAGTCCGATCCTCGCTGCCGAAATGTTGCGGCGCAACCTGTGGAACGTCGCCTACGGTGCCCTGGTCACCTCGGCCACGCTGACAGCGCTGGGCAAGTTCGACCGCTTCCGTATGCGCGCCGGCTTGCCGAAAGACGCAGTCACTGCCGTGGTCCCCAGTCCCTTCCATCACGCTGATGCAGGCGTGCTGCGGGTGCCGGATCTCAAGGCAGACCCTCGTAATGCCGCCGAGCACACCGCGGCGATCATTCGTGAACTGCCTGGTCTGGTGGAAGGTTCCAAGGGAACGCTGGTGCTGTTCTCCTCACGCAAGCAGATGCAGGAAGTCTTCGACGGCCTGGAGCGTGACTGGCGCAAGCGGGTGTTCATTCAGGGCAACCTCTCCAAGCAGGAAACGCTTAACAAGCACAAGGCTCGGGTCGACGGCGGCGACGAGAGCGTTCTGTTCGGTCTTGCGAGTTTTGCCGAAGGCGTCGACCTGCCCGGCGATTATTGCGAGCACGTGGTGATCGCGAAAATTCCCTTTGCGGTGCCGGATGACCCGGTCGAAGCTGCGCTCGCTGAATGGATCGAAGCACGCGGCGGAAATCCATTCATGGAGATCGCGGTACCCGATGCCTCGTTGCGATTGATCCAGGCGTGTGGCCGACTGCTGCGAACGGAGCAGGATCGCGGCATCATCACGCTGCTCGATCGGCGGGTGGTGACTCAGCGTTACGGCAAGGCCATTCTCAATGCATTGCCGCCGTTCCGTCGCGAAATAGCCTGAGCCGTGGCGTCCGCGCTCGCACGTCGGGTGAGCGTGGTTTCCCATTCCAGGGTCATGCAATCGCCACCCAGTGCGAGCAACGGCCTACACGCTTTGCTGTGTGATGGAGCGCGCGCCCGTGTTCACAAACGCCCCAATCGCTGAAACAATGCACGCCCTTTTGCTTAGCGCCGTCCGGAGAGTCAACCCGTGCAGATTCAAGGTCATTTCGAACTCCAATTCGAAACCGTGCGTGAAGCCTTCGCGGCGCTGTTCGACGATCCTCAAGAACGCGGCGCTGCGCTGTGCGTGCAGATCGGCGGCGAAACCGTACTGGATCTCTGGGCGGGCACCGCTGACAAGGACGGGGCCGAGGCCTGGCACAGCGATACCATCGCTAATCTGTTCTCCTGCACCAAGACCTTCACCGCTGTCGCCGCTCTGCAGATGGTAGGAGAGGGCAAGCTGGACCTCGACCAGCCTGTTTCACGGTTGTGGCCCGAATTCGCGGCGGCAGGCAAGCAGGCCATCACCCTCCGTCAATTGCTGTGTCATCAGGCGGGCCTGCCGGCCATTCGCAACATGCTGCCCGCCGAAGCGCTGTACGACTGGGACGCGATGACCCGTGCGCTTGCCGCCGAGGCGCCTTGGTGGACGCCGGGTCGGGGCCATGGCTACGCTGCCATCACTTACGGATGGCTGGTGGGGGAGATGATCCGGCGGGCCGACGGTCGCGGCCCGGGCGAATCCATCGCTGCGCGGATTGCCCGGCCCTTGGGGCTGGACTTCCACGTTGGCCTGGGGGATGAGGAGTTCCATCGGGTCGCCCATATTGCACGCGGGAAAGGCAACACGGGCGATGACGCAGCCCAACGCCTTCTGCAAGCGACTCTGCGTGAGCCGACTTCAATGACGGCACGGGCGTTCACCAATCCGCCATCGATCATGACGAGCACCAACAAACCCGAATGGCGGCGCATGCAGCAACCCGCCGCCAACGGCCACGGCAATGCGCGCAGTCTTGCCGGGTTTTACAGCGGATTGCTTGATGGCAGCCTGCTGGACGCCGAGCTGGTCAATGAGTTGACCCGCGAGCACAGCGTCGGCCAGGACAAAACCCTGCTGACCCAAACCCGCTTTGGTCTGGGCTGCATGCTCGACCAGCCTTCTGTCCCGAACGCGACGTTCGGTCTGGGGGGAAAGGCGTTCGGCCATCCCGGAGCGGGCGGCTCGGTCGGGTTCGCCGACCCGGAGCGGGACGTGGCTTTCGGCTTCGTCACCAACACATTGGGGCCTTATGTGTTGATGGATCCGCGTGCACAGCGTCTCGTGCGCGCCCTTGGTGAGTGTTTGCAATAACTATCGCCGATAAGTGCTTGTTCTACCGACTGTCAGTTAAATCGCCCATATCGGAACCGCATAGCGGTTTCCTTTTCCAACTCGACGTTTAACCGTGTTATATGGGCGCTGCTTCGTTCATTTTCTGATCAATTATTTGTGTGAGTCATTCATGTCTGCCAACAAAAGCCTCGCATTTGCCCTGTGCCTTGCCGTCACCGGTTGCGCACAAACCCCGCAGGATCAATCGGCCAGTAGCGATCACTGGTGGTCGTTCGGTTCTGGCAAAGGCTCGGACGCCGCAGCGCCAGGCAAACCCGCTGCAAGCCCCGCAGCGGCCGAAGTCGCCAAGACGGAAGCGCAAAGCGGCACGCACTGGTACTGGCCGTTTGGTTCGGACCATGGCGCCACCGAGAAAAAGCCTGAGTTGGCGGCGACCCAGCCTGCCGCCAAGCCGGATGTGGCCAAGGCCGACGATGGCAGCAAATGGTGGTGGCCGTTCGGTAGCAGCGAGGCGAAAAAAGACGCTGCGCCCGCCGTGCCGAAGGTCGATCCGAAAGTGACGCAAGCCTGGCTCGATCAGTACGAGCCCAAAGTGCGGGAAGCGATCAAGGACAGCAAGTTCCAGTTCGAGCGTCGTGAAGATGTGCTGGTCGTGACGGCCCCGGTCGACAGCACCTTCAACCCCGATCGTCCGGAAATGCTTCTGCCCATCAACCTCGGCCCGATCACCCGTATGGCCAAAGTGGTGGAAGGTGATCAGAAGACCGCGATTCTGGTGTTGGGTCACAGCGACGTGGCGAGCGATGCCAACACTAAAATCAGCCAGCAACGCGCCCAGTCGGTGGCCGCGATCTTCCGTCTGAGCGGCCTGGAGCGTAATCGTCTGAACCTGCGCGGAATGGGCGCGGTGATGCCGCGTGCCGCCGATGACAGCGCAGCCGGGCGCGCCTTGAACCGCCGTGTCGAAATCATCATGACCCCGCAGGACACCATGGTTGCCCTGATGGCCAAGTACAACTTGCCGCCTGCACCTACTCTGGTTGCGGTGCAGCAAGCCAAACCTGCGGTGGCCCCGGCACCTGCCGCGTCGGCACCGAGCAAACCGGCTGCAGCGACGAAAAAGGCGGCGCCTGCCAAGACTGCGGCAGCGAAGAAAGCGCCTGTGAAGAAGGCCGCTCCAGCGAAGGCCAAAGCTGCACCGGCCAAAGCTGCGACCAAGAAACCCGCGACCAATACGCAGGCCAGCACCAACTGAGGGTAATATCGTCGTCCCGTTGACGGATCTCGATGAAGGAAGACAGTGATGAGCCAGCGTCTGGCTGATATGCGTCGCAACTATGCCCGCGAAGGTTTGACTGAGTCTCAGGCACCCGAAGAGCCTTTCGCATTGTTTCAGCGTTGGTTCGACGAGGCGGCCAAGACCGAACAGGCGCCGGTCGAAGCCAATGCGATGACCCTTGCGACGGTCGACGCGGAGGGTCGCCCTCACTGTCGAGTCCTGCTTCTCAAGGGGCTGGATGCCCAGGGTTTCACATTCTTCAGCAACTACGACAGCGCCAAAGGCCAGCAATTGGCGGCCCGGCCTTTTGCAGCGATGACCTTCTTCTGGCCGACGCTCGAGCGGCAGGTGCGCATCGAGGGGAGGGTCGCCAAGGTGACTGCCGAGGAATCGGACGCCTATTTCCAGGTTCGCCCTCTGGGCAGTCGCTTGGGCGCTTGGGCCTCTCCGCAGAGCCGCGTCATCCCAGACCGCGAAGCGTTAGAGCATCTGCTCAAGGCTACCGAGGCACGCTTCATGGACACCCAGCCGCATTGCCCTGAGCACTGGGGTGGCTATCGTCTGGTGCCGGACCGCATCGAGTTCTGGCAGGGGAGGCCCAGCCGTCTGCATGACCGCTTGAACTATCGTCTGGTCGACGGCCAATGGCGCCGTGAGCGGCTGGCGCCCTGACGTCCGTTGAAGCAGCGCGAACGCGAACGTGTTGAATCAATTTCAGGGCCCGTCGTCCATACTGGTAGACGCCGGTGGCATTCTGTATGGCCCCTGAATGAACGTAAATTATCGGTACAGGACCGTGACATCGATTGGCGTCGCGGAGTCTAATGGCTACCTGTTCCTGTGGAGGCAAATGTTATGCGTAAGTCTGTTCTGCTGGTTGCTTCGTTCACCGCCATGGCGTTGACGCTGGGCGGCTGTACCTCGAGCCTGACCGGCGACTCCTACTCGCGTGAAGAGGCTCGCCAAGTGCAGACCGTGCGCCTGGGCACCATTGAATCGCTGCGCCCTGTGAAAATCGAAGGCACCAAGACCCCGATTGGCGCAGGTGCCGGCGCGATTGTCGGCGGTGTCGGCGGCAGCGCCATTGGTGGTGGGCGTGGCAGCATCGTGACGGCGGTAATCGGCGCCGTGGCCGGTGGTCTGCTGGGGTCGATGACCGAGGAAGGCCTGACCCGTACCCAAGGCGTCGAGATCACCGTGCGCGAGGACGACGGCACCATGCGAGCCTATGTGCAGCAGGTTCAGGAAAACGAGATTTTCCGGATTGGCGACCGTGTCCGCATCATGACGGTCAACGGCACGAGCCGCGTCAGCCACTGATGCCCGCGAGCGAGTGCGATTGTCACACTCGCTTACAAAAAACGCCCCGATCATTCGGGGCGTTTTGCTTTCCGTCTACAGGGAGAAAGTAGCAGTCAGGCACCGGGCGCCCTTCGACTCGCCATCGCCATTAATCCATACCCCGCCAGTGCGGCGATGATGGAGCCGCTCAGAATGCCCATGCGGTCCATGCCCGCAAAGGGGCTCTGTCCCGGTACGAATGCCAGGGAGCCCACGAACAGGCTCATGGTGAAACCGATGCCGCATAGCACCGACACTCCCAGCACCTGACCCCAGTTTGCACCTGTGGGCAATGCTGCCCATCCGCCTTTAATGGCCAGCCAGGTCAGGCCGAATACTCCGACGGTCTTACCCACCAGCAGCCCCAGCGCGATGCCCATGGGGACAGGGTGGCTGAAGCTTTCAAGCGTCACCCCGCTGAGCGAGACACCGGCGTTGGCGAATGCGAACAGCGGAAGGATGCCGTACGCCACCCATGGATGGAGAGCATGCTCCAGCAGTTGCAAAGGGGAGGGCGCGTCCCGGACGGTTTTCAAAGGGATGCACAATGCGAGGACCACCCCCGCCAACGTGGCATGCACGCCGCTTTTCAGCACGCACACCCACAAGACCAGGCCCAGCAACAGATAAGGCGTCAGTTTGGCCACGCCGAGCCGGTTCATGACGATGAGTCCGGCCAGTGCCGCCAAGGCCAGTGTCAGCGACAGCATCGACATCTCGCTGGAATAGAACAGCGCGATAACGATGATTGCGCCCAGGTCGTCGATGATGGCCAGCGTCATGAGAAACAGCTTGAGCGAGACGGGGACACGTTTACCCAGTAGCGCCAGTACGCCGAGGGCGAAGGCGATGTCGGTCGCCATGGGAATGGCCCAGCCACTCATGGCTGCGGCGTCGTCATGGTTCAGCGCCCAGTAGAGCAGAGCCGGGATAACCATTCCGCCGATGGCTGCGGCCCCCGGCAGGACCACCTGCGACAGCCGAGACAAATGCCCCTGAATGATCTCGCGTTTCACTTCCAGCCCGATGAGCAAAAAGAACAGCGCCATCAGGCCATCATTGATCCACAGCAGCAGGGGCTTGGCGATTTCCAGTGCACCCATCCGGACCGCGACGGGAAGGTCAAGGAAACTGTTATAGAGCCAGGAAAGCGGGGAATTGTTGACCAGCAAAGCGAGCGCGGCGGCCGCAATCAACAGGAGACCTCCCGCTGCCTCGAGCTTGAAAAAACGTTTGAAGGTATTGCGAACGGGCAAGGTCTCTCTCCTTGGGCATAAACGCAGGGAGCGACACCGTACCGTGAGTTCTTATTCCTGAATACAAAATTTATATTCGATTTTGTTATTAAAAATCGTTGGTAATTGTGTATACAGAGTTCGCATTTATTTCATTACAAAATCCTACAGGCCTTGTGTGTCGGGGCCTGTAGGAAGTGTCTTCTTATTATGGCTTCATGAAACAATCTGCCCACCGAATGGCCATGCTGTGTGAGCACTATTCGCCAACGGCCGGAGAGTGAGCACCGTTAAGCCCTCAGAGAGGCTTGCATGATGCGTTACGGCGCGGGCCGTTACTCGAACACCCCCAGCATGCTTCTGGCCACAGCCTCGGCAATCCGGATGCCATCGACGCCCGCTGACAAAATGCCGCCTGCGTAACCGGCCCCTTCACCCGCCGGGAACAGCCCTTTGACGTTGAGGCTCTGCATGTCGTGATCTCGTGTGATACGCAGAGGGGACGAGGTGCGCGTTTCAATGCCCGTCAGGACGGCGTCATGCAACGAAAAGCCTTTGATCTGCTTATCGAAGGCGGGGAGTGCCTCGCGGATCGCTTCAATGGCAAAAGCAGGCAACGCGTCCGCCAGATCGGTGAGTTTGACACCGGGCTTATAGGAAGGCTCGACTTCTCCCAGTTGGGTCGACGCTTTACCTGCGATGAAATCACCCACGAGCTGTGCGGGCGCCTCATAGTTTTCGCCACCCATGACGTACGCATGGGATTCCAGACGCTCTTGCAATTCAATGCCCGCCAATGGGCTGCCCGGGTAATCCTCTTCCGGGCTGATGCCGACCACGATTCCTGAGTTGGCATTGCGCTCGTTACGCGAATACTGGCTCATACCGTTGGTCACGACCCGATTGGGCTCCGATGTAGCTGCTACCACCGTGCCACCTGGACACATGCAGAAGCTATACACCGAGCGACCGTTCTTGGCGTGGTGCACCAGTTTGTAGTCGGCGGCCCCGAGCTTCGGATGACCCGCGTATTTGCCCAGCCGCGCACGGTCGATCAGGCCTTGAGGGTGTTCGATGCGAAAGCCCACTGAGAAAGGCTTGGCTTCCATGTAAACGCCGCGACCGTGGAGCATGCGGAAAGTGTCTCGTGCACTGTGGCCCAGGGCGAGAATCACGTGTCTGGATGCGATGCGCTCACCGCCCTCGAGCACAACGCCTTGGATATGCTCGTCTTCGATGAGCACGTCGGTGACTTTCTGTTGGAAGCGCACTTCGCCACCCAGAGCGATGATCTGCTGGCGCATGTTTTCCACGACGCCAGTCAGGCGAAAGGTACCGATGTGTGGCTTGCTGACGTAGAGAATCTCTTCCGGCGCACCCGCCTTGACGAATTCGTGGAGCACCTTGCGTCCGTGGAATTTCGGATCCTTGATCTGGCTATAGAGCTTGCCGTCGGAGAACGTCCCGGCGCCGCCCTCGCCGAATTGCACATTGGACTCAGGGTTAAGCACGTTCTTGCGCCAGAGGCCCCATGTGTCTTTGGTGCGCTGGCGCACCTCCTTGCCACGTTCCAGGATGATCGGTCTGAAGCCCATCTGCGCCAGCAACAAGCCGGCGAAGATGCCGCATGGACCGAAGCCGACCACAAGCGGGCGCTCGCTCATATCCGCGGGGGCATGGCCGACCATTTTGTAACTGACGTCCGGAGCGGGACCGATGTGCTTGTCATGGCTGAGGCGCTTGAGCAGCGCGGATTCGTTGCGCACCTCGAAATCGAGGGTGTAGATGAATTGCAGTCCGCTGGATTTTTTGCGCGCATCGTAGCTGCGCTTGAACAGTGTAAAACCCAACAGATCGGCACTGTCGATGCCCAGACGCTGCAGGAGCGCAACGCGCAGCTCTTCGTCCGCGTGGTCCAGCGGCAGTTTGAGTTCGGTGATTCGTAGCATGAAAGGATCCGGTTTTCGGGCCGCAGGATCGGCCCGGCAGCACTTCGAGAACCGGCGATTATAAGCCACATCGGCAGGCAAACGGAGGCGAAAGCGCACCGGCCGACGCGATGGCTGCACTCGAATGTGCGCCGTCAAACGCGGTAAGCGAAAGAACGCGCCCGTATGCGTGCTTCTTGTGCGCTGCGCGCGCCCTGTCAGTTAAGGTCAGTAGCGGTCAGGGCAATTGAAAAGTTACCGATCTACCCATTTCGCCATCATGGGAGTGGGCTGAATTGGTGCGCTGTGCGCACTCATGCTCTTTCTTGGATCAATACCCAAGGTGCCACTACCACCGCCCACAATGCCGGGTCACGCTCTAGCAGGTCCAGAGCCGTTGATTCAGAGACCTTCCCGACCTCTCCGTTCTCCAGCCAGCCCGCCACCGTTGCCTCGGCGTTTTGCGCAAAAGCCTCCGCCACAGCCACAAGATCTTGAGAGGGTTCGACCCACAACAGGGCACCCTTGGCAAAGAACGGTTGCAATTCTTTCCAAGTAATGGAGGCGGTTTCGCCAAGCAGCTTGGCATAGAGGGTGCTAGGTTCTTGCGTCATGGGTTTCACCGTTTGGAAAATCGGCGCAAATGATACCGCTGCCTTCCCTGCGCTCAAACCCAGTTTCAAGTGCTTGATTGCAGAGAACTTCGCGCAGGCCGATCGCGATCATGACCCGGCGGGGTGATCGACCGGCTTGATTGTGTATCTTTCTTTCGATTAAGCGACATCAACAGGCTTTGCCCCCTGTCGCCAGCTTTTCAAGCGCGCGACCGGCACTCTAAACTGTTCCGGTACAGTTGCCGGGGGTGAGGCCTGGATACATCAATCCGGTCCTGCAGCGTTTGGCCGTCAGGATTATAAAAACTACAACGCAAGAGTGGAGCATCATGACTAAGGGCATTAATCAGATTTCCAAGTTGTTTGCCGCACTGGTTCTGGCGGGGGTTGCCAGCCATTCGTTCGCAGCCGACACCATCAAGATCGGCATCGCCGGCCCGAAAACCGGCGCGGTTGCCCAATACGGCGACATGCAGTTCAGCGGTGCCAAGATGGCCATCGAACAAATCAACGCCAAAGGTGGCGTGGACGGCAAGAAACTTGAGGCCGTTGAGTACGACGATGCCTGTGACCCTAAACAAGCGGTCGCGGTCGCCAACAAAGTGGTCAACGATGGCGTGAAATTCGTCGTCGGCCACCTGTGCTCCAGCTCCACTCAGCCTGCGTCCGACATCTATGAAGACGAAGGCGTGATCATGATCACCCCAGCCGCCACCAGCCCGGACATCACCGCGCGTGGCTACAAGCTGGTGTTCCGCACCATCGGCCTGGACAGCGCGCAAGGTCCGGCGGCCGGCGAATACATCGCCAAGCAGGTCAAGCCGAAGATCGTTGCGGTCATTCACGACAAGCAACAGTACGGTGAAGGCATCGCCACCGCCGTCAAGCAAACCCTGGAAAAAGATGGCGTGAAAGTCGCCCTCTTCGAAGGCATCAACGCCGGCGACAAGGACTTCTCATCGCTGATCGCCAAAATGAAGCAGGCCAACGTCGACTTCGTCTACTACGGCGGCTACCACCCAGAGTTGGGCCTGATCCTGCGTCAGGCACAGGAAAAAGGCCTGAAGGCCGGTTTCATGGGGCCGGAAGGCGTGGGTAACGCGTCCATCTCGCAGATCGCTCAGGATGCTTCCGAAGGCCTGCTGGTGACCCTGCCGAAGTCCTTCGATCAGGATCCAGCGAACAAGGCGCTGGTCGAGGCCTTCCAGGCGAAGAAGGAAGACCCGAGCGGTCCATTCGTATTCCCGGCTTACGCTGCGGTGGAAGTCATCGCTGACGGTATCAAGGCGGCCAAGTCCGAAGACACCGCGAAAGTTGCCGAGGCCATCCATAAAGGCACCTTCAAGACCCCGACCGGCGATCTGTCGTTCGATGCCAAAGGTGACCTGAAAGACTTCAAATTCGTCGTCTACACCTGGCACAAAGATGGCACCAAGACTGAAGCGCCTGTGAAGTAATCACGCCCTTCATGCTGACCCAGAGCCCACTGCAATCGCAGTGGGCTTTGTTTTACGAGGCCGACGGATTTCACAAGAATCCCGATGCCCTGAACATCTTGAAACCGCACCAGTGAATCACTGGGCTCGTGCCAAACGCGGACGTAGATCACGACGCGCGAGCGGGAAAAGACTTCACCAGTGAAACACCGAGAAGGTTTTTAGGAGCGCGGCAAATGCCCGAGATAGACATCTATCATTTCTTTCAACAGCTGGTTAATGGCATGACCATTGGCAGCACCTATGCCTTGATCGCCATTGGCTACACAATGGTTTACGGCATCATCGGCATGATCAACTTCGCCCACGGCGAGGTGTACATGATCGGCTCCTACATCGCGTTCATCGCGCTGGCGGGCCTGACCATGCTGGGCCTGGACAACCTTCCCCTGCTGATTACCGCAGCCTTCGTCGCCAGTATCGTGGTGACCAGCGCCTACGGTTACGCCATCGAACGGGTTGCTTACCGTCCGCTGCGCGGCAGCAACCGCCTGATCCCTCTGATTTCCGCGATCGGCATGTCGATCTTCCTGCAGAACACCGTGCTGTTGTCGCAGGACTCGAAAGATAAATCGATTCCCAACCTGATTCCCGGCAACTTCGTGTTCGGCCCAGGTTCCACCCATGAAGTGGTGATCTCGTACATGCAGATCCTGATCTTCATCGTGACCGTCGTGGCCATGCTCGGTCTTACCTGGTTCATCTCCCGCTCTCGCCTGGGTCGCGCCTGCCGCGCCTGTGCCGAAGACATCAAGATGGCCAATCTGCTCGGCATCAACACCAACAACATCATCGCCCTGACCTTCGTCATCGGTGCTGCACTGGCCGCAGTCGCTGCAGTGCTGCTGAGCATGCAATACGGCGTGATCAATCCCAACGCCGGTTTCCTCGTCGGCATCAAGGCCTTCACCGCTGCGGTACTGGGCGGTATCGGCAGTATCCCGGGCGCGATGCTCGGCGGTCTGGTGCTGGGTGTGGCTGAAGCGTTCGGCGCCGACATCTTCGGCGACCAGTACAAGGATGTGGTGGCGTTCGGTCTTCTCGTATTGGTGTTGTTGTTCCGGCCAACCGGCCTGCTCGGCCGTCCGGAGGTTGAAAAAGTATGACCAGGAATCTCAAATCGGCCCTCTTCAGCGCAGCGCTGGTGCTGGCCGTCGCTTACCCCATCCTTGGCCTGAAACTGGACATCGTCGGTGTCAACCTGGCGGTCGTCGGTGCCAGCACCACGACGGTACTGGTGATCTTCGCCGCCGCCGTCTTGATGTTCTTGCGTGTGCTGTTCAATGAGCAGATCAGCGCCCTGTGGCGCTCGCGTCCTCAGACCAAACTGGTTTCGGACAAGGCCAGCAATCTGCTGACCCAACAGTCCACTCAGCGCTGGTTCCTCGGCGCCATCGTTGTCGTCGCCCTGATCTGGCCGTTCTTCGGCTCCCGGGGCGCGGTTGACATCGCCACTTTGATCCTGATCTACGTGATGCTGGGCCTGGGTCTGAACATCGTGGTCGGCCTTGCAGGCCTGCTGGACCTGGGTTACGTCGGGTTCTATGCCGTCGGTGCCTACACCTATGCGCTGTTGCAACACTACTTCGGATTCGGTTTCTGGGTTTGCCTGCCATTGGCCGGTCTGGCGTCGGCGACGTTCGGCTTTCTGCTGGGCTTTCCGGTATTGCGCCTGCGCGGCGACTACCTGGCGATCGTGACCCTCGGGTTCGGCGAAATCATTCGCCTGTTCCTGCGTAACCTGACCGACATCACGGGCGGCCCGAACGGTATCAGCAACATCGAAAAACCGACCCTGTTCGGCCTCACCTTCGAACGTAAAGCGGCCGAAGGCATGCAGACCTTTCACGAATTCTTCGGCCTGGAATACAACTCCATCAATAAGGTGATCTTCCTTTATCTGATCGCCTTGCTGCTGGCGCTGCTGGCACTGTTTGTGATCAACCGCCTGCTGCGCATGCCGATCGGCCGTGCCTGGGAAGCCCTGCGCGAAGACGAAATCGCCTGCCGCGCATTGGGTCTGAACCCGACGGTGATCAAGCTTTCCGCGTTCACCCTGGGTGCTGCGTTCGCCGGTTTCGCGGGTAGCTTCTTTGCTGCACGCCAAGGCCTGATTACCCCAGAGTCGTTCACGTTCCTCGAATCGGCGATCATCCTCGCCATCGTGGTACTGGGCGGCATGGGTTCTCAGTTGGGCGTGATTCTCGCGGCGGTCGTGATGATCCTGTTGCCGGAACTGCTTCGCGAATTCAGCGAATACCGCATGCTGGGCTTCGGCGCCTTGATGGTGCTGATGATGATCTGGCGTCCTCAGGGCTTCCTGCCGATGCAGCGTCCCGTCATGAAACTCAAAGGGGAACGCTGATGAGCCGTCCACTTCTGCAAGCCTCTGGCTTGAGCATGCGCTTTGGCGGCCTGTTGGCGGTCAATGGCGTCGGTCTGACCGTTCAGGAAAAGCAGGTCGTGTCGATGATCGGCCCGAACGGCGCGGGCAAGACCACCGTTTTCAACTGCCTGACCGGTTTCTACAAGCCTACAGCGGGCACCATCCTGCTGGACGGTGAGCCGATTCAGGGCCTGGCCGGTCACGAGATCGCCCGTAAAGGCGTGGTGCGGACCTTCCAGAACGTGCGTCTGTTCAAGGAAATGACCGCCGTGGAAAACCTGCTGGTCGCTCAGCACCGCCACCTGAACACTAACTTCCTGTCTGGCCTGTTCAAGACCCCGGCGTACCGCAAAAGCGAGCGCGAGGCCATGGAATACGCCGAGCACTGGCTGGAAGCCGTTGACCTGAAAGCCTTCGCCAACCGCCCTGCCGGTACGCTGGCCTACGGTCAGCAACGCCGCCTGGAAATCGCCCGCTGCATGATGACGCGTCCGCGCATCCTCATGCTCGACGAACCGGCGGCAGGCCTGAACCCCAAGGAAACCGAAGACCTTAAGGCGCTGATCGGTGTGTTGCGTAACGAACACAACGCCACGGTGTTGCTGATCGAGCACGACATGAAGCTGGTCATGAGCATTTCCGACCACATTGTGGTGATCAACCAGGGTACGCCGCTGGCCGATGGCACGCCCGAACAGATCCGCGACAATCCTGATGTGATCAAAGCCTACCTGGGGGAAGCGTAAATGCTGCAGTTCGACAACGTTTCCACCTTCTACGGCAAGATTCAGGCCTTGCACAGCGTCAGCATCGATGTGCAACAGGGGGAGATCGTAACGCTGATCGGCGCCAACGGCGCAGGCAAGTCCACCCTGTTGATGACTCTGTGCGGCTCGCCTCGCGCTCACAGTGGCAGCATCCGCTACATGGGCGAAGAACTGGTCGGGCTGGAGTCCTCGGTGATCATGCGCAAGAGCATCGCGGTCGTGCCGGAAGGCCGCCGCGTGTTCGCCCGCCTGACCGTCGAGGAGAACCTGGCCATGGGCGGTTTCTTCACCGACAAGGGCGATTATCAGGAGCAGATGGACAAGGTCCTGGAGCTCTTCCCGCGTCTGAAAGAGCGCTTCAACCAGCGCGGCGGCACGATGTCCGGCGGCGAGCAGCAGATGCTCGCCATCGGCCGCGCCTTGATGAGCAAGCCAAAAATGCTGCTGCTCGATGAGCCGTCGCTGGGCCTGGCGCCGATCATCATTCAGCAGATTTTCGAGATCGTCGAACAGCTGCGCCGTGAAGGGGTGACAGTGTTCCTGGTCGAGCAAAACGCCAATCAGGCCCTGAAAATCGCCGACCGTGCCTATGTGCTGGAAAACGGCCGGGTGGTGATGCAGGGCACCGGCGCCGAGCTGCTGGTCGATCCGAAAGTGCGGGATGCTTACCTGGGCGGTTGAGGTCGCTGGCCACGCCCGCCACGGGATGGTCTCGGCGGTGGGGCAGTTCAGGCGCTCTCGCTGACGGGGCAGGCTGTTGCGCAGTCGTCTCCATGCTCTGAAAAGGGTCCTATCAAGGGGCCCTTTTTACCTTCAAAGCGTTTGCAGTCTGACGCTGCAACGTTCGAACCACTCCCTCAAGAAATCTGCCATCACCCGCACGCGCCTAGGCAGATGTCCGTCGCAGCCGTGCACCAGAAACAGCGATGAAACCGGGGTTTGGTAGTCACGCAGCAACCACTGCAGCCGACCTTCATTCAATTCGTTGTGCACCAGGCAGGACGGCAGTCGCACGATGCCAAGCCCTGCGAGCGCTGCCTGTTTCAATAGGCCATGATGATTGCTGGAAAACGTCCCCCGCACATTCACTCGGCTGACTTCCTGGTTCAGTTGGTAATTCCAAGTGTCCCGATGTGGCTGCGAGTGTCCCGCCAGACAGTTGTGCAGGCGAAGTGCTTCCGGCGTTTGGGGCCTGCCTTGTTGCGCCAGATAATCGGGGCTGGCGCACGTCAACTCCTGTGACGCAAAAAGGGGAGTGGCCGTCAGGCGCTGCGTAATGCCCATGCTGCCACGTATACCCAGATCGAAGCCGCCTCGCCCCACTTCGCGATACGCATCGTTCACATCCAGATCAACGTGCACATCCGGAAAACTGGGCGAAAATCCGGTTTGCAGCGCGCTGAACACAGACTCGCCCAGAGAAGCAGGGACCGTCAGGCGCACGCTTCCCACCAGCCGCTCGCTCAGGCAGGCCATGGCATCGCGCACCTTGTCTCGCTGCGCCAGCAACGCCCGTGCTTCGGGCAGCAGCACTGCGCCTGCAGCTGTCAACGACAGACTCCGGGTGGTGCGATGGAGCAATCGGGCGCCGAAACCGTTCTCCAGTTTGCTGATGCGTTTGGAGAGCTGGCTGGTGCTGATGTCGAGCCACTGGGCGGCAACGGTGAAACTGTTGGCTTCGATCAACATGGCAAACGCTGCCAGATCTTCCATTTCACTCATGACTGCTTCCTTTGCAACGGGCCGACCCACGAAAGCGCCGATAGTAGGGCTGACGTATCGATTCGCAAACTCTCCGAACGGATAGGCTCTTTCGAGCGACGGCCCTCAAACAGAGGATTTATCTCGTCAACGGGTAGAAGTTAATGGCCGACACGGTGCTGCATACGCCCCTGCAATCAGCGCTTGTGGTGCCGGGCCAGCATGAGTAACGTGGCGGCACCCGTGTCTGGAGATCACCCATGCTTGCTGTTCGCTCTATTGCCCTGTTCGCCCTATTGCCCCTGTTCGCCGGTTGCCAGTTCTTGCCAGTGCACTCCGATGGCGACAAGGTATCGACCGCCGGAATGGTCCGCATGCAGGGCACGTTGAGCGGTGAGGGCGGCAAGTTGTTCTTCGAGCCCTGCAACGAACAGCGTCGCTATGCAATAACGGACAAGGGCAACACGGGCATCCTCCAGGAGGCTGCGTCGGTGGTGGACAAGCGCGGCCAGGCGTTCGCAGACGTACGCGGCAACTTCGTCGCCAGCCGCGCTCAGGGCAGCGACGGTCAAGCCGATGTCTTCCAGCTGTACCGCATCGAGCGGCCAAACGGGGCCTGCGAAGATCCTAACTTCAAGCGCCTGACGATTCATGCCAGTGGCAACGGTCCTAAGTGGAACCTCAACGCGAGTGGCAAGGGGCTGGTGCTGGAGCGAGAGGGCCTGGAACCATTCGCGGTGCCCTACGTGGAAGAGCAGATGCCTGAAGGCCGTTTCAACCTGATCACGGACGCCAACGATCAGCACGTCGAGTTGTACGTGGCCCCACAACGCTGCGTCGATCCAGTCAACGGTTCGGTGCAGCACCTGACCGCCGAGCTGCGGGTCAATGGCCAAGTGCAGCGTGGCTGTGCTTACTTTGGCGGATTGCGCAACGATTGAGGTCGTTTCGGGCTGGGCGCGCAGGCTCCGAATCGGTCGGGTTTCACGGGGCTGATTTGCTGGGGGCGTTGCTGCTGCCAAGCCCCCTCATCGGGAAGCCCGGGGTGAGCGTTTAGCCCGCCAGCCGCTGCATTTTCTGTAAGACGGCGTTCAACCCATTGCTGCGCGATGGGGAAATCTGGCGGGTCAGGCCTAATTGGGTGAACCATGCCTTCAGATCGACCTGTTGCAATTCGGCGGCGGTCAGGCCGTTGACCCGCGCCAGGAGCAGCGCCACCAGGCCGCGGATCAGACGCGCATCGCTGGCGGCGTGAAACTGCCATTTTCCTTCGACCACCCGGCCCACCAGCCAGACCTTGCTTTCGCAGCCGTGCACCAGGTGGTCATCTGTTTTCTCGTCTTCGGCCAGCGGCGGCAGGCGCTCGCCCCACTGCATCAGCAAACGCGCACGCTGCTCCCAAGCTAACGAGGCATCGAAGGTGGCCAGGGCAGTCCTGGCGTCATCTGGCAGCGTCATCGCAGCAGTTCCAGCGCTTGATCCAGCGCGTCGAAGAATCGCTCCAGATCCGCAGAGTCGTTGTACAGCCCCAAAGAGACCCGGATCGCCCCCGACAGCCCGAGGCGGTCGATCAACGGAATTGCACAATGATGGCCAGCCCGCACGGCGATGCCTTGCTCGGTCAGCAAATGCGCGAGATCGGCGTTGTGCACGCCCTCTACGACAAAACTCGCCAGAGCCACCTGCGGTACGCCGACCAGGCGTATACCCTCGCGCAGGCGCAGGCCGGTGCACAACAGTTCATGAAGACGGGCTTCATGTTCAGTTGCGGTCGACTGATTCACGTCGTTCAGATAATCAAGGGTGGCGCCTAGGCCGATCACGCCCGACACCGGCGGCGTGCCAGCCTCGAACCCCAAGGGTGCCGGACGGAACGTGGCATGCTCATACCCGGCCTGAAGCACCATTTCGCCACCAAACTGCCAGGGTCGTAAGCGGGCCAGTGCCTCATGGCGCCCGAACAACACACCCACACCGTCCGGGCCGTACAGTTTATGGCTGGAAAACACGTAGAAATCGCAACCCAGGGCTTGCATATCATGGCGGCCATGTACCACACCCTGCGCGCCATCGACGACCGTCAGCGCGTGGTGTGCCTTGGCCATTTCCACCAAGGTTGAGACGGGTTGCCAGGTGCCGAGCACATTGGACAGTTGGCTGATCGCGAGCAGTCGGGTGCGGGCGTTGATCAGCGAGCTTGCAGCGTCCAGGTCAACGGTGCCGTCAGCGGTCAGTGGCAAAACCACCAGTTTCAGACCACGACGCTGTGCCAGTTGCTGCCAGGGCAACAGATTGGCGTGGTGTTCCAGGGCGCTGATGACGATTTCGTCTCCAGTCTGGAACAGCGGCTCCAGGCCGTAGGCCAGCAGGTTGAACGCCGAGGTGGCCCCATGGGTGAAAATGACGTGTCCGCAAGTCCCGAGATTCAGCCACTCCCCAACTTTGTGGCGAGTGTCTTCGAACGCCTGCGTGGCCATCGCACCAGGCAAATGTTGCGCGCGATGCACGTTGGCGGCGCCGTTGGCGTAATAGTGGGTAAGGGCGTCGATCAGGGCTTGGGGTTTTTGCGCGGTGGCTGCGCTGTCCAGGTAAACCTGGCCTTGCCGTTCCAAAGCATCGAGAGCGGGGAAGTCAGTGCGCCACGGAGAAATCAGGGACATGAGAAGTTGGCTCTCTCATCGGAGGGAGCGGGCTCATTATGCAACGAGTCCGCCCTCCGCGGTCGATCAGTTGTGAGCGTGCAGCGCTTCGTTCAACTCGATGGCCGACTTGTGGGATTTGCATTCCACGGCGCCGGTCTGCGAGTTGCGACGGAACAGCAGGTCGGGCTGGCCGGCCAGGTCGCGGGCCTTGATCACCTTGACCAGTTCGTTGTTCTCATCGAGCAGCGCAACCTTGGTGCCTGCGGTGATGTAGAGACCGGCTTCGACGGTGTTGCGATCACCCAGCGGGATGCCGATGCCGGCGTTGGCGCCGATCAGGCAGCCTTCGCCGACCTTGATCACGATATTGCCGCCGCCCGAGAGCGTCCCCATGGTCGAGCAACCGCCGCCAAGGTCGGAGCCTTTGCCGACGAAGACGCCCGCCGACACACGGCCTTCGATCATGCCAGGGCCTTCGGTGCCACCGTTGAAGTTGACGAAGCCTTCGTGCATCACGGTCGTGCCTTCGCCGATGTAGGCGCCCAGGCGAACGCGCGCGGTGTCAGCGATACGCACACCGGCCGGTACGACGTAGTCGGTCATTTTCGGGAATTTGTCGACGGAGAAGACTTCCAGCAACTCGCCCTTCAAGCGCGCTTCCAGTTGACGCTCGGCCAATTCGCCCAGGTCGATGGCGCCCTGGCTGGTCCAGGCCACGTTAGGCAGCAGCGGGAAGACACCGGCCAGGCTCAAGCCATGCGGCTTGACCAGGCGATGGGACAGCAAGTGCAGCTTGAGGTAAGCCTCAGGCGTGGAAGTCAGCGCAGCATCTTCGGCCAGCACAGTCGCGACCAGTGGCTTGTGGCTCTCAGCCAGACGGGTCAGCAGCGCGGCTTGCGCGGCGTCGACCGGCTTCAGCGCTTCGGCCAGTTTCGAGGCCAGGTCGGTGGTGAACGCGATGGCCTGGTTACCGCCTTCGTAGCCCAGAACTGGCGAAACGGCGGCTACGATTTCAGCCGACGGGTTGAGCAAGGGCAGGGCGTAGAAGACTTCCAGCCAGGCGCCTTGGCGGTTTTGAGTGCCGACACCGAAGGCCAGGCTGAACAGGGAAGTGGACATGCAAAAATACCTCGTAAAGTAGCTATCTCAATCACAGGCGACATGAAACGGACGCGCTGGCAGCGAGGCGTTTTCGCGATGCCTTGCCAACGTTTGCTGCGCGTTCATCTCGCGTGTTCGGCGATAGCGGCTGCGTACAGTTCGGGTTTGAAGCCAATCAGGGTCTTGCTACCGAGATCCAGCACCGGGCGCTTGATCATCGACGGCTGGGCGAGCATCAATTCGATCGCCTTGTCCTGGTCGAGGTCGGCTTTCTGCGCCTCATCCAGTTTGCGGAAAGTCGTGCCTGCACGATTCAACACGGTTTGCCAGCCATGCTCGTTGCACCACTGGGTCAGGTGTTCACGGTCGATGCCCAGCTTTTTATAATCGTGGAAATCGTAATCCACCGATTTTTCATCCAGCCATGCGCGTGCTTTCGTCATGGTGTCGCAGGCTTTGATCCCGAACAGGTGAAACGGTGTGTCCGCCATTAGCGTGCTCCTCCTCTGGGACGGCGAAAAAAACGGTCACGGATTATGCCACGTACGAACGGGCAAGGTACGCCTCGCCGAAGGTTTGTACCCAAGGCCGCGCATTTTTGCAGCGATTCAGACCTAGGTATGAATCCGGGCGTATCGCTTGACCGGCTAATATGCCGTTTCGACGTCGATCCCGAGCGGCCCTTGGGGATCGGTCAAATGCCGCTTGTTTGAGGAAAACGCAATGCAGACCGCCTATACCGTCCTGATCCTGTTGACGCTGGTCGGTGTTTCACGCTTGCTCGCACGGGTGATTCCGCTGCCCCTGCCACTGGTGCAGATTGCCGCGGGAGCGCTACTGGCCTGGCCGACATTGGGGCTGCATGTCGCGTTGGACCCTGAACTGTTTCTCTTCCTCTTCTTGCCGCCGCTGTTGTTTTCCGATGGCTGGCGCATGCCCAAACGCGACTTCTGGCGTTATCGCGGCCCGATCCTGACACTTGCCGTGGGGTTAGTGATTTTCACGGTCATCGGTGCGGGGTACTTCATTCACTGGCTACTGCCCAGCGTTCCGCTACCGGTGGCATTTGCGCTGGCTGCCGTGTTGTCGCCGACAGATGCCGTTGCGGTCTCCGCGATTGCACAGGACCGATTGCCCGCGCCCATCATGCGCATGTTGCAGGGAGAGGCGCTGATGAACGATGCGTCGGGCCTTGTGACCTTTAAGTTCGCCCTGGCGGCGGCGATCACGGGGGTGTTTTCCCTGACCGATGCCAGTCTGACATTCATTTTAGTGGCCGTCGGCGGACTGGCTGTCGGGGTGGTGCTGAGTTGGGTGGTGGGGCGCTTTCGCAGTTGGATGATCACGCGGGGCTGGGACGATCCGGCCACCCATGTGGTGTTTATGTTGCTGCTGCCCTTTGCCGCCTATGTGTTAGCGGAGCGACTTGAGGTCTCGGGCATTCTCTCTGCCGTCGCGGCGGGGATGATGCAGAGCTGGGTGGATCTCTTGCCGCGCCAGACCAGCACCCGTCTACTCAATCGCAGCGTGTGGACCCTTCTGGAATTCGCTTTCAACGGACTCATTTTTCTGCTGCTCGGTCTGCAGTTACCGGACATCGTCAGTGCCGTCACGCATCACGAAGAGACACTCTGGCCAGCGTTACTCTGGCGTTGTCTGGATGTCCTGGCGATCTTCATCGTGCTGGCCATTTTGCGTTATGTCTGGGTACGCAGTGTTTGGCGACTAATGGTTCAATTCAGGCGCTGGCGTGGGCAAAGTGACGGCGCTCTTGAACTGTCTGCCCGTTCTACGTTGTTGCTGACGGTAGGGGGCGTGCGCGGTGCCGTGACGCTGGCCGGTACCTTGTCGGTGCCCATGCTGATCGCCGCCGGGGTCGAGTTTCCCGAGCGGGATCTGCTGATCTTCATTGCCGCCGGGGTCATCTTGTTGTCGCTGGTGGTGGCAAGCGTCTGCCTGCCCCTGTTGTTGCGCGGTCTGGTCAGCGAGCCTGACCTTCGGCTCAAGCGCGAAGTGCGCGAGGCATGGAAGTTGACTGCTCAAGCGGCGATCAAGACGCTGGAAAGCGAAGACGTTCCAGGGGCGACCGGTTCGCCCGATGCGGCCCAGGCGGTGCTCGCGACAGAAGTGAAGTCGCGCATCATGTCCGAGTACCGCCATCGGCTCGAAATTTTCAACGACACCGCAGAAGCCCAGGCACTGGCATTCCAGATGGATCAACTGGAGAAGCGCATGCGCATTAATGCTCTGCGTGCCCAACGTCTGGAGCTGTACAGCATGCACCGTCACCGCAAGATTGGCGATGACGTGCTGCGTCTGATACTTGCAGAGCTTGATCTGAGCGAGGCCAATCTGGGTGTCGTCAAGTGACGACAAGCTCAATCAAAGGGCCGTAGACAGGTCTGGCGTGATGATTTTCGATGTTTTATACGAACGGATCAGTCTCGTGGATAGGCCAAGCGCATGAACGATTTGTCTTTCTCGCTCAATGTTGAATTCACGCCCACTTCCCAGTCACCAATGGTCAATGCATTGTCGATCGGGTAGTGCATGATCGAATGACGATCGTAAGGGAGCGTGAGGGCGGCTTCTGATGGCAAACGGCTCAGAACGCTTTCGTCCACGGCTTCGGCGTCATGCCCCTTTGACGCATAGAACGCATAGACCTTTGGCAAGTCCCAGGGAATCTCGGCTTCCGGGTGTTGATGCTCATGTTCGGCACCCAGTGCGTGACCGAACTCGTGCATGACGGTGCTGGCGAATTTGGGGTCGGAGGGCTTTATCCCTAAAACCATGGTGGGAGTCCAGGGATCGTTGGCTTTGGCGCCAGTACCGATCAAAGAATAATTCATGCTGGATTCGGTCGTGATACGAATGTCCCCTTTTCCGTCCCCGGGCTGATCCTCTCGCCCATCGATGAACTCGAACGTCAGGTTGACATAGGGTTGCCACTGGTTGATGGCATCGATGATGTGCTGTTTGTGATCTTCGGAAAGCGCTTCGTCCACGAAGCCGATTTTCAATGTGCTGCCGTTCGGCCAGAAAGCTGATCGATAGCCTATTGAGCGCTTGCGTCGCCCGCTCGACGAAGCATTCAGGAACTGGCGTGCGGCAATTTGAGCTGTGTTGGTAATGGGTGGGGTATACATGATGACGTCCTTGTCCGACTGGATTACGAGGTGGTCAGCTCCTTCTGAGCTCCGCGTGCAGTGTCCATGAACCGCGGAGTGGCATGTATGTAGATAATTATTTTTTTGGCGATAAGCGCATACAAAAAGGGCTGACCGGTAGCGGACAGCCCTTTCGAGGGTTGATGGCGTTTCAGCGTCGAGCGGTCAGCGGGCTTTCACGAAGTTCCGAATTCGTTCTGCCGCCTCGACACATTCGGCCAATGGCGCAACCAACGCCATGCGCACGCGCCCTGCGCCGGGGTTGGCGCCGTCGACGTCGCGGGACAGGTAAGAACCTGGCACCACAGTGACGTGCTCGGCCTCGAACAGATCGCGGCAGAACGCCGCGTCATCGCCGCCAACATTGGGCCACAGGTAGAAACTGCCATCCGGGCGCTGCACGTCCATGACCGGGGACAGGATGTCCAATACCGCGTCGAATTTTTCACGGTAGAGGTCGCGGTTGGCACGCACGTGGTCCTCATCGTTCCAGGCGGCAATACTCGCCAGTTGGGTTTGAACCGGCATGGCGCAGCCGTGGTAGGTGCGGTACAGCAGAAATGCCTTGAGGATCTCGGCATCCCCGGCCACGAAGCCCGAGCGCAGGCCGGGCAGGTTGGAGCGTTTGGACAGGCTGTGGAACACCACACAACGTTTGAAGTCCGTGCGACCCAACTCGGCGCATGCGGTCAGCAGGCCTGCGGGGGGTGTGCCTTCATCGAAGTACAACTCGCTGTAGCACTCGTCCGCCGCGATGACGAAGTCATGCTCGTCCGCCAGGGCAATCAGCTTTTTCAGCGTCTGCACCGGGATCAACGCGCCGGTTGGGTTGCCGGGTGAGCAGAGGAACAGGATCTGGCATCGTTGCCAGATATCGGCGGGCACCGCCTCGAAGTCGGGGTTGAAGCCGTGCTCGACGAGGCAGGGCAGGTAATGGAGTTTGGCACCCGCAAGAAACGCCGCGCCTTCATAGATTTGATAGAAGGGGTTCGGGCTCACCACCAGGCCATCATCACTGCGGTTGACCACGGTCTGTGTGAACGCAAACAGCGCCTCGCGCGTGCCATTGACCGGCAACACATGTTTCTCCGCGTTGAGCCAGCCGTGAGGGACGCTAAAACGGCGTTCGCACCAGCCGACGATCGCTTCTCTTAAGGCTGGAATACCTGCGGTGGTCGGGTAGACCGCCATCTTGTCCAGATTGTCGGCTAAAGCTTGGGCCACGAACGCAGGTGAGGTGTGCTTGGGTTCGCCGATGGACAGCGCGATCGGACGCTTGGCCGGGTTCGGCGTGACGCCGCCCAACAGGGCGCGCAGTTTTTCGAACGGATAAGGCTGAAGGTGTTGCAGGGCGTTGTTCATGAGCAAATCGTCTCGGAAAACGAGGCGCCTGAGCAGAAAGGCGTCAGGCGCGATGGAATCGGTTGTTCAGGATGTTCAGATGCTGATCCGCAGTTCGCTGCCGGGCTCTTGAGTGACGCTGAGCTGCTGGACGATGGCATCCTGCAGCCGGCTGCACAATTGCGGGTCGGACAGGGGGTGACCGTGTTCGTCGGTGAGGAAGAACACGTCCTCCACGCGCTCGCCGAGGGTGGAAATCTTGGCGTTCTGCAGCGACAGGTCGAATTCCAGGAAGAGCTTTCCGATACGGGCCAGCAAGCCTGGACGATCCGGAGCGCTCAGTTCGAGCACCGTGACCGGTCGCTGTGCATCGTTGGAAATCGTCACCACCGGGGCGAAGGCGAAATGCTTGAGCTGGCGCGGGACGCGACGTTTGATGATGGTCGGATAGTCGTCGGGATTGCGCAGGGCCTCGGTCAGTCCTTCGCGGATGGTTTTGATCCGCTCCGGATTGTCACCGATCGGGCCGCCGTCACTGTCGAGCACGATGTAGGTGTCAAGGGTGAACTGGCTGGTCGAGGTGATGACGCGCGCGTCGTGAATGTTCAGGTTCAACTGGTCCATTGCCGCCACGGTCACCGCGAAGAAATCGTGTTGGTCAGGCGCATAAATGAAGATCTGGGTGCCGCCCTCGAACTCGCGCTGAGTGGTCTCCTTGATGAGTACCAGAGGCCCGCCGTCCGCGGGCTGCTGCAGAATCGCATCGCTGTGCCAGGCGACATCTCCCGCGGTATGACGCAGGAAATAGTCGTCGCCCAATTGTGTCCACAATTGCTCGACATCGTCTGGGTCGGTGCCGTTGCGCACCAGGATATCCAGGGCCGCGCTTTGAGTGCGGCGAATCTGTTCTTCCCGATCCACCGGGTTTTCCAGCCCGCGTTTGAGTGCGCGCTTGGTCTCGGTATAGAGCTGGCGCAGGAGGCTGGCGCGCCACGAATTCCAGAGGGTCGGGTTAGTGGCATTGATATCAGCGATGGTCAGCACATAGAGATAATCCAGGTGGACTTCATCGCCCACGAATTGCGCGAAGTCGTGAATCACTTGTGGGTCGGAGAGATCCTTGCGCTGAGCCGTGGTCGACATCACCAGATGGTTCTGCACCAGCCAGACGATCAGTTGCGTGTCCCAGTTCGGCAGATGATGGCGAATGCCGAACGCTTCGGCATCGACGGCACCGAGTTCCGAGTGATCACCGCCGCGGCCCTTGCCGATGTCGTGATACAACCCGGCGAGGTAAATCAGCTCGGGCTTGGGCAGCTTGCCCATCAGCTTGCTGGCCAGCGGGAATTTTTCCGACATCTGGGTGTACTGCAGCTTACGCAGGTGCTTGATCAGGTTCAGTGTGTGGGCATCCACGGTGTAGATGTGGAACAGGTCGTGCTGCATCTGGCCAACGATATGGCCGAACTCAGGCAGATACAGGCCCAGAATGCCATAGCGGTTCATCCTGCGCAGGTTGCGGTGGATGCCGATCTCGCACTTGAACAGCTCGATGAAGAGGCTGGTGTTTCGAATGTCGTTGCGGAAGTCGTCATTGATCAGATGCCGGTGTTCACGCAGCAGACGGATCGTGTCGGCGCGCACGCCTTTGATTTCCGGGCGCTGGGCCATCAGCACGAAGATCTCGAGCATGGCGAAGGGCGTGCGCTTGAAGACGTTCGGATGGGTCGCTTCGATGTAGCCATCATGCAGTTGGAAGCGAGAGTTGATCGACTCGGTGACAGAGCCCTGATCGTCCGCCAGGATTTCTTCTTCGAAGTGCTGGATGATCAGATCGCTCAACTGCGCAATGCTCATCACGACGCGATAGTACTTCTGCATGAAGCGTTCGATGGCCAGCTTCGCGTCACTGTCTTGGTACCCCAGCAGGCGCGCGATGCCTGTCTGATAGTCGAACAACAGCCGGTCTTCGGCGCGACCGGCCAACATGTGCAGCGCGTAGCGCACCTTCCAGAGAAATTCCTGGGACGAGGCGAGTAAGGCATTTTCGCTTTCCAGCAGAAAGCCTTGGTCGGCGAGTGCGTGCAGGTTCAGGGTGCCGTATTGGCGCCGAGCGACCCAGAGAATCGTCTGAATGTCGCGTAAACCGCCAGGCGAGCCTTTGACGTTGGGCTCCAGGTTGTATTCGGTGTCGAAGTACTTGTGGTGGCGGGTCTTCTGCTCGGCACGCTTGGCGAGGAAAAATTCTTTGCTCGGCCACATCTTCGACGTGCTGGTGACGTCCAGCATGCGCTGGCGCAGCCGCTCAGGACCGGCAATGGTGCGGCTTTCCATCAGGTTGGTGATGACCGTCAGATCGGCTTGCGCTTCGGTGGCGCACTCGTCTACCGACCGTACGCTCTGGCCGACCTCCAGCCCGATGTCCCAAAGCAGGGTAAGAAAACGCTCGATGGAGTCGCGGAAGACTTCATGGTCGGCACTGTCCAGCAGGATGAGCAGGTCGATGTCCGAATAGGGGTGCAGTTCGCCGCGACCGTAGCCGCCGACGGCCAGCAGCGCGATATCGGCGTCCTCGCTCCAGTCGAACTGTTCCCAAGCCTGCTGCAGGATGTTGTCCACGAACCAGGCTCGATCTTCGATCAGGCGGCGGATCTCACGTCCAGCCCGAAAGCGCTCGTCCAGCACTTCCCGCGCCTGGCGAATGGCTTTCTTGAAGGCAGCGATGGGGCTGGCTTTGAGTGCCAGTTCGGCCTGGAACTGGCCGCGATCAAACAAATCTGGGTCCACCTGCGGCATCGAACTGCTTTCCTTCTATATAGGCCGAATCCAAAGGGATGATCAGGCGGAGGTGCGGGCGATCGTGTCGTCGCTGCGCAGGGTGAAGATTTCATAGCCTGTCGCTGTGACCAGGACGGTGTGCTCCCATTGCGCCGAGAGTTTGCGGTCCTTGGTGATGGCCGTCCAGCCGTCACCCAGCAGACGTGTGTCGGCCTTGCCCTGGTTGATCATCGGCTCGATGGTGAACGTCATGCCTTCCTTCAGTTCCATGCCGGTGCCCGCCTTGCCATAGTGCAGGACCTGCGGCTCTTCGTGGAACACCTTGCCAATGCCATGACCGCAGTACTCGCGGACCACGGAAAAACCGTTCTTCTCGGCGTGCTTCTGGATGACCTCGCCGATGTCACCCAGATGGGCTCCCGGCTTGACCAGTTCGATGCCTTTATACATGCATTCCTGAGTGATCCTCGACAGGCGTTCGGCCCATTCCGGGACTTTGCCGACATGGAACATCTTGCTGGTGTCGCCGTGGTAGCCGTCCTTGATGACGGTCACGTCGATGTTCAGCACGTCGCCTTCTTTCAATGGCTTCTCGTTGGGAATGCCATGGCAGACCACATGGTTGATCGAGGTGCAAATCGATTTCGGGAAGCCTTTATAGTTGAGCGGGGCCGGGATGGCTTTCTGCTCATTGACGATGTAATCGTGGCAAATGCGGTCCAGCTCGTCGGTGGTGACGCCAGGCTTGACGTAGGCCCCGATCATTTCCAGGACTTCAGCGGCCAGGCGGCCGGCAACGCGCATCTTTTCGATGTCTTCAGGGGTTTTGATGGTCACGGTCATACAAGGCTCTCTCGGCGCGGCAGGGCCGCAGCTGAATACGGAAAAAGGCGATTCTATCAGACCACCGCCGGGCGGGTTATCATCGCGTCCTCACAGAGAAGCTGGCAGAGTGATCCGCCGGCGATTGCGCCGGGCCCAAAAGCGTCGAAAAAACAGAGCGCTATTCCGGGTTCCGTTATCCCGACTTTTGTGATATAAAATGCGCCGCTTTACGGGGTACGTCCCGAAAGCCCTAACCCACACACGTGTCGACACGATGACCTGGGTGCCTTCGGCTCGAGCCGCTGGTTGGTCATTGGGATACGTGGAGGCCTAACCCGACTTATCAAGGAACTATCATGTCCCAAGTCAACATGCGCGATATGCTGAAGGCCGGTGTGCACTTCGGCCACCAGACCCGTTACTGGAACCCGAAAATGGGCAAGTACATTTTCGGCGCGCGCAACAAGATTCACATCATCAACCTCGAAAAAACCCTGCCAATGTTCAACGACGCTCTGACGTTCGTAGAGCGCCTGGCTCAGGGCAAGAACAAGATTCTGTTCGTCGGCACCAAGCGTTCCGCTGGCAAGATCGTCGCTGAAGAAGCAGCACGTTGCGGTTCGCCGTACGTCGATCACCGCTGGTTGGGCGGCATGCTGACCAACTTCAAAACCATCCGTGCTTCGATCAAGCGTCTGCGCGAGCTGGAAGTTCAGTCCGAAGACGGCACTTTCGCCAAGCTGACCAAGAAAGAGGCGCTGATGCGTACTCGCGATCTGGAAAAACTGGATCGCAGCCTGGGCGGTATCAAGGACATGGGCGGTCTGCCAGACGCGCTGTTCGTGATCGACGTCGATCACGAGCGCATTGCGATCACCGAAGCCAACAAGCTGGGCATTCCGGTCATCGGCGTTGTCGATACCAACAGCAGCCCGGAAGGCGTTGACTACATCATCCCAGGCAACGATGACGCCATTCGCGCCATTCAGTTGTACATGGGTTCGATGGCTGACGCCGTTATCCGTGGCCGCAACAATGTTGCTGGCGGCACCGAAGTTTACGCTGAAGAAGCGGCTGTACCTGCTGCCGAGTAATCGACGCTTAGCGTTCACTCGGTACGCAAAAAGGGGGCTCAGCCCCCTTTTTGCCACCTCGAAAACCATATGGCGCTGCCATCGATCTGATTGTCATGCGCAGCCGTCATGATGGTGTTTCAAGAATTTGTACGCCCGCCCGGCGGGTGGAATGGTTGAAGACCTATCCAAAGAGGATTTTGAAATGGCAGAGATTACTGCAGCGTTGGTCAAAGAACTGCGCGAGCGTACCGGCGAAGGCATGATGGACTGCAAGAAGGCCTTGACCAAGGCTGGCGGCGACATCGAAAAAGCCATCGACGACATGCGTGCATCGGGCGCCATCAAGGCCGCCAAGAAAGCAGGCAACGTGGCTGCTGAAGGCTCCATCGGTGTGAAGAGCGACGGTAAGGCTGCCGTTCTGGTTGAAGTCAACTCCCAGACCGACTTCCTGGCTCTGCAGGACGACTTCAAGGCATTCGTCGCAGCCAGCGTCGAGAAGGCATTTGCCGACAAGCTGACCACCGTCGAGCCGTTGATCGAAGCTCAAGAAGCTGCTCGTCTGGCCCTGGTTGCTAAAACGGGTGAGAACGTGAACATTCGCCGTCTGGCGCGTGTCGAGGGTGACGTTCTGGGTGCTTACCTGCACGGCAACAAGATCGGTGTCGTCGTTGCACTGCAGGGTGGCGACAGCGAACTCGCCAAGAACATCGCGATGCACGTCGCTGCCAGCAACCCTGAGTTCCTGAAGCCGGAAGAAATCTCCGCCGAAGCGATCGAGCGCGAGAAAGGTGTCTTCCTGCAACTGAACGAAGAGAAGCTCAAGGGCAAGCCTGCCGATATCGCCGAGAAGATGGTTGCCGGCCGTATCGCCAAGTTCAAGGCTGAGGCTAGCCTGGTCGAGCAGGCGTTCGTCATGAACCCTGAAATCACCGTAGGTGCTCTGGCGAAGAAAGCCGGCGCAGAAATCGTTTCCTTCACCTACTTCAAAGTGGGCGAAGGCATCGAGAAGCCAGTCGACAACTTCGCTGAAGAAGTTGCTGCTCAAGTGGCTGCTGCCAGCAAGCAATAAGACGGTTTTCAAGCTGTCGACCCAAGAGGCTGCCCGCTCACGCGCGCAGCCTCTTTTTCAAAACGGCTGCACGAATTTGTTTTTTCAGGCTATGCAGCGCACAAACTGCATATCCTTGGGTGGTGGCCTAGAGTTAGCGCAGACTCGGGGTGCTTCCCGTACATTTTTTTAAGATGCCGCAGGAGAGATTCGCAATGGCTCAGCAGGGCAGTGGTTATCAAGCTCGCTATAAACGCATTCTACTCAAGCTCAGCGGCGAGGCCCTCATGGGGTCGGAAGAGTTCGGCATCGATCCTAAAGTGCTGGACCGCATGGCGCTGGAAGTGGGGCAACTGGTCGGAATCGGTGTTCAGGTCGGGCTGGTGATCGGTGGCGGCAACCTGTTTCGCGGTGCTGCACTCAGTGCTGCCGGCATGGACCGCGTCACCGGCGACCACATGGGAATGCTGGCGACGGTAATGAATGCCCTGGCGATGCGAGACGCGCTGGAACGGGCCAATATCTCGGCCATCGTGATGTCGGCAATTTCGATGGTGGGCGTCACCGATCACTATGACCGTCGCAAGGCCATGCGCCACCTCAGCAGCAAAGAAGTGGTGATCTTCGCGGCAGGTACCGGTAACCCCTTCTTCACCACGGACTCGGCTGCCTGCCTGCGCGCCATCGAAATCGATGCGGATGTCGTATTGAAGGCAACCAAGGTCGATGGTGTGTACACTGCCGATCCATTCAAGGACCCGCATGCCGAGAAGTTCGATCATCTGACTTACGATGAAGTGCTGGATCGCAAGCTGGGCGTGATGGATCTCACGGCCATCTGCCTGTGCCGTGACCACAAGATGCCGCTGCGTGTCTTTAACATGAACAAGCCCGGCGCCCTGCTGAACATCGTGCATGGCGGCGCGGAAGGAACTTTGATCGAGGAAGGCGAGCAATGATCAACGACATCAAGAAAGACGCCAAAGAGCGCATGCAGAAATCCGTGGACTCCCTGCACCACGCATTCGGCCAGATCCGTACCGGCAAGGCGCACCCGAGTGTGCTGGGCACGGTCATGGTTCCTTACTACGGTGCTGACACCCCCCTCACGGGCGTGGCTAACGTCACCGTGAAAGACTCGCGCACTCTCCAGGTCGTGCCATTCGAGCGCAATATGCTGGGGGCAGTCGACAAGGCGATCGCCAGTGCCGGGCTCAACCTGAACCCGACCAACCTGGGCGAACTGCTGCTGGTCAACATGCCACCGCTGACCGAAGAAACCCGCAAGGGCTTCACCAAGCAGGCGCGCAGCGCCGCCGAGGATGCTCGTGTTGCGGTGCGTAACATCCGTCGCGACGCGATGGGTGAGCTGAAGAAACTGGTCAAGGACAAGGCCATCAGCGAAGACGAAGAGCGTCGTGCCAGTGCCGACATCGACAAGTTGATCAAGGATTTCGAGGCTCAGATCACCAAGGCCACGGATGAAAAAGAAGCGGACCTGATGGCTGTTTAAGGGCCGAGAAGCTTTCATGGAAAAGACAAAGCTGGCTGTGCCGTCGGTGGTGCCGCGCCACGTCGCGATCATCATGGATGGGAACAATCGCTGGGCGAAGAAGCGCCTGTTGCCTGGAGTAGCAGGGCACAAGGCGGGCGTGGACGCTGTGCGGGCGGTCATCGAAGTGTGTGCCGAGGCCAAGGTCGAGGTGCTGACCCTGTTCGCGTTCTCCAGCGAAAACTGGCAGCGCCCCGCCGATGAGGTCGGGGCGTTGATGGAGCTGTTCTTCACGGCGCTCCGTCGCGAGACTCGTCGTCTGAACGAGAACGGCATCAGCCTGCGGATCATTGGCGACCGTTCACGCTTCCATCCGGAGCTGCAGGCCGCGATCCGGGAAGCCGAGGCAGCCACTGCTGCCAACAGTCGCTTCGTCTTGCAGATTGCTGCCAACTATGGCGGCCAGTGGGACATCGCCCAAGCGGCGCAGCGCCTGGCGCGTGAGGTGCAGGCCGGGCATCTTCGTCCGGACGACATCACGCCCGAGCTGTTGCAAACCTGCCTGGCCACCGGCGACCTGCCTTTGCCCGACCTCTGTATTCGTACGGGGGGCGAGCATCGCATCAGTAATTTCCTGCTATGGCAGCTCGCCTATGCCGAGCTGTATTTCTCCGACCTGTACTGGCCGGACTTCAAACACGACGCCATGCGCCATGCGCTGGCCGATTTCGCTTCACGCCAGCGTCGCTTTGGTAAAACCAGCGAGCAGGTCGAAGCTGGAGCCCGTGCTTAATGCTCAAACAACGAATCATTACAGCGTTGATCCTCGCGCCTTTGGCGCTGTGCGGCTTTTTCCTGCTGGAAGGCGGTTACTTCGCGCTGTTCATCGGCGTGGTGGTTGCGCTGGGGGCTTGGGAGTGGGCGCGTCTTGCGGGTTTTGAAAGCGCTTCCATTCGGGTCGGGTATGCCGTCGTGGTTGCGGTCCTGCTCTTCCTGCTCTATCTGTTGCCTGGCCTGGCCCCCTGGCTCCTGGTCGCAGCCCTGCTTTGGTGGCTGACGGCGACCTGGCTGGTCCTGACCTATCCGGAATCCAGTGACCATTGGTCCAGCGTGCTGTGCAAGCTGGTCATCGGCCTGTTGATTCTGCTTCCTGCGTGGCAGGGTCTGATCCTGCTCAAGCTTGCTCCCTCGGGTAACGGCTTGATTCTGGCGGTCATGGTGCTGGTCTGGGGCGCCGATATCGGTGCTTACTTTTCCGGGAAGGCGTTCGGCAAGCGGAAACTGGCGCCGAAAGTCAGCCCGGGCAAGAGCTGGGAAGGCCTCTACGGCGGCTTGGTGGCTTGCCTGCTGATTACCGCGGCAGTTGGTATTGGTCGTGGCTGGTCGGTCCCGGAAATCATCTTTGCCCTGCTGTGTGCTGCTATCGTGGTGCTGGTGTCGGTCGTGGGCGATCTCACCGAGAGCATGTTCAAACGCAAGGCGGGCGTAAAAGACAGCAGCAACCTGCTGCCTGGGCACGGCGGTGTGCTGGACCGTATCGACAGTCTGACGGCTGCGATTCCCGTTTTTGCGCTGCTGCTGTGGGCAGCCAAAGACTGGGGCTTCATGTGAGCCGCGCGCAACGCATTACGGTCCTCGGTGCCACTGGCTCCATTGGCCTGAGCACCCTCGACGTCATCGGTCGTCATCCTGAGCGTTACGAAGTCTTTGCACTGACCGGGTATTCGCGGCTGAACGAGTTGTTCGCCCTGTGCATCCGTCACGCCCCCCAATACGCGGTCGTACCCACCGCGCTTGCCGCGCGCCAGTTGCAGGACGACTTGCGCGCCGCGGGTCTGGGCACGCGTGTTCTGGTGGGGGAGGGCGGTCTCTGTGAAGTCTCCGCCGATCCTGAGGTCGATACGGTGCTGGCGGCCATTGTCGGCGCCGCCGGCCTGAGGCCGACCCTGGCTGCGGTCGAGGCGGGCAAGAAGGTTTTGCTGGCCAATAAAGAAGCCCTCGTGATGTCGGGTGCGCTGTTCATGCAGGCGGTGCATCGCAGCGCAACGGTGCTTTTGCCGCTGGACAGCGAGCACAACGCGATTTTTCAGTGTCTGCCGCGTGACTGCGCCAGCGGGCTCGACGCCCTGGGCGTGCGCAGGATTCTGCTGACCGCTTCCGGCGGGCCGTTCCGCGAGACGCCGCTTTCCGAGCTGGCACACGTCTCTCCGGAACAAGCCTGTGCCCATCCGAACTGGTCCATGGGGCGCAAGATTTCCGTGGATTCGGCCAGCATGATGAACAAGGGATTGGAGCTGATCGAAGCCTGCTGGCTGTTCGATTGCGCGCCCGCCCGGATCGAAGTTGTGGTTCATCCTCAGAGCGTCATCCACTCGATGGTCGATTACGTGGACGGTTCGGTATTGGCCCAATTGGGCAACCCTGACATGCGCACCCCCATCGCCCACGCACTGGCCTGGCCTGAGCGCATCGAGTCGGGTGTCGCGCCACTGGATCTGTTCAGCATTGCGCGGCTGGATTTCCAGGCGCCGGACGAAGTGCGCTTCCCTTGCTTGCGTCTTGCGCGGCAAGCTGCGGACGCTGGCGGCAGTGCGCCGGCGGTGTTGAACGCGGTCAACGAAGTTGCCGTGGCCGCGTTTCTGGATCGGCGCATCCGTTTTCCGGAAATCGCGAGTATGATCGACGAAGTCTTGAACGCGGAGCCGACCATTGCAGTGGGCGAGCTTGAGACAGTGTTCGAAGTCGACGCCAGGGCGCGGGTTCTGGCTGAGCAGTGGCTCCAGGCGAAATGATCGATAAGCATGGCGTGTTACACGATACAGGTGTGTCGGCGAGGACGGCCAGTCGAATGACGGTTGCCTGCAACGCCGGAACGCTACCCGGAGAATTGCGATGAGCGCTCTATATATGGTTGTCGGCACCCTGATTGCACTGGGTGTCCTGGTTACCTTTCACGAATTCGGCCATTTTTGGGTGGCGCGGCGTTGCGGTGTCAAAGTGCTGCGTTTCTCGGTCGGTTTTGGTATGCCGCTGCTGCGCTGGCATGATCGCAAGGGCACCGAATATGTCGTGGCTGCGATCCCGTTGGGCGGCTACGTGAAGATGCTCGATGAGCGCGAAGGCGAGGTGCCCGCTCATCTGCTCGATCAGGCATTCAACCGCAAGACGGTTTATCAGCGTATCGCGATCGTCATCGCCGGGCCGGTGGCGAACTTTCTGCTGGCCATCGCCTTTTTCTGGGTGCTCGCGATGCTGGGCAGTCAGCAGGTGCGGCCCGTGATCGGTGGTGTGGAAGCAGGCAGCATCGCACAAAAAGCTGGCTTGGTTGCGGGTCAGGAAATCGTTTCCATTGATGGCGAATCCACCACAGGATGGTCTTCGGTCAACCTGCAATTGGTCCGCCGTCTGGGCGAGACCGGCAGCATTGCCCTGAAGGTTCGTGACCCAGGTTCTGATGTCGACCTGCCACGTACCCTGGCCCTGGATAACTGGCTCAAAGGTGCCGACGAACCCGACCCGATCCGCTCACTGGGTATTCGCCCATGGCGTCCAGCACTGGCACCTGTTCTGGCAGAGCTCGATCCGAAAGGTCCGGCGCAGGCAGCGGGCTTGAAGACCGGTGATCGTTTGCTGGCATTGAACGGGCAGGCGGTCAGCGAGTGGCAGGAGGTGGTCGATTGGGTTCGCCTGCGCCCTGACACGAAGGTCGATGTCAGCGTTGGGCGCGACGGTGCGACCCTCGACATTCCTGTCACACTGTCGGTCAGAGGCGAAGGCAAGGCGGCGACAGGGTATCTAGGCGCCGGTGTGAAAGCGGTCGACTGGCCGCCGGAAATGCTGCGTGAAGTCAGCTATGGACCGGTCGCCGCGATTGCGGAGGGGGCTCGGCGGACCTGGACGATGAGTGTGCTGACCCTCGATTCACTCAAGAAAATGCTGTTCGGCGAGCTCTCGGTAAAAAACTTGAGTGGACCGATAACCATTGCTAAAGTGGCGGGCGCTTCGGCCCAGTCAGGTGTTGGTGACTTCTTGAATTTCCTTGCTTATCTGAGCATAAGCCTGGGGGTTCTCAATTTGCTGCCCATTCCAGTGTTGGACGGGGGGCACTTGCTGTTTTATCTGATCGAGTGGGCGCGTGGTCGTCCGCTGTCGGAAAAGGTTCAGGGGTGGGGTGTTCAGATCGGTGTGAGTCTGGTGGTCGGAGTCATGTTGCTCGCGCTGGTAAACGATCTGGGACGCCTGTAGAAGCTACGCCGAATTGTGAATCTGCCGCATTTTGCGGCAGTTTGTTTATTGCCAGTTGGAATAAGAAAGGACTTCATGAAACGTCTGCTGCTAACTGCGGTTCTTGCCGTACTGATGATCGCCGAAGTTCACGCCGAGTCCTTCACTATCTCCGATATCCGTGTCAACGGGCTGCAGCGGGTCTCCGCAGGCAGTGTCTTTGGTGCGCTGCCGTTGAACGTGGGCGAACAGGCCGATGACGCTCGTCTGGTCGAAGCCACGCGCGCCTTGTTCAAAACCGGTTTCTTCCAGGACATCCAGTTGGGCCGCGATGGCAACGTGCTGGTCATTACCGTCGTGGAGCGGCCGTCGGTCGCGAGCATCGAGATCGAAGGCAACAAGGCGATCACCACTGAAGACCTGATGAAGGGCCTCAAGCAGTCCGGTCTGGCCGAGGGCGAAATCTTCCAGCGCGCAACCCTCGAGGGCGTGCGCAACGAACTGCAACGTCAGTACGTCGCTCAGGGCCGCTATTCGGCAGAAGTTGCCACCGAAGTCGTTCCCCAGCCTCGCAACCGCGTTGGCCTGAAGATCAACATCAACGAAGGCGCCGTGGCCGCCATCCAGCACATCAACGTGGTCGGCAACTCGGTTTTCAAAGAAGAAGACCTGACCGACCTGTTCGAGCTGAAGACCACCAACTGGCTCTCTTTCTTCAAGAACGACGACAAATATGCCCGGGAGAAGCTGTCCGGCGACCTCGAGCGTCTGCGTTCCTACTACCTTGACCGCGGCTATATCAACATGGATATCGCCTCGACTCAGGTCTCGATTACCCCCGACAAGAAAAGCGTGTACATCACCGTCAACATTCATGAAGGCGAGAAGTACACCGTCAAGTCGGTCAAGCTGAGTGGCGACTTGAAGGTCCCTGAAGATCAGGTCAAATCACTGTTGCTGGTCAAGCCTGGCCAGGTGTTCTCGCGCAAGGTCATGACCACCACCTCCGAGCTGATCACGCGCCGTCTGGGTAACGAAGGCTACACCTTCGCCAACGTCAACGGCGTCCCCACGCCGAACGATGAAGACCATACCGTTGACATCCTGTTTGCGGTCGACCCAGGCAAACGTGCCTATGTGAACCGCATCAACTTCCGTGGCAATACCAAAACCGCGGACGAGGTGCTGCGCCGCGAGATGCGTCAGATGGAAGGCGGCTGGGCTTCGACTTACCTGATCGACCAATCCAAGACCCGCCTCGACCGTCTGGGCTTCTTCAAGGAAGTCAACGTCGAGACGCCGGCGGTGCCAGGCACTGACGACCAGGTGGACGTGAACTATGCGGTCGAAGAGCAGGCTTCCGGGTCGATCACCGCCAGCGTCGGTTTCGCCCAGAGTGCCGGTCTGATCCTGGGTGGTTCGATCAGCCAGAACAACTTCCTGGGTACCGGTAACAAGGTCAGCATCGGTCTGACCAAAAGTGAATACCAGACCCGTTACAACTTCAGCTACGTCAACCCTTACTTCACTCCGGACGGCGTGAGCCTGGGTTACAGCGCGTTCTATCGCAAGACCAACTATGACGATCTCGATGTCGACATCGCCAGCTACTCGGTGGACAGCATCGGTGGCGGCATCAACATGGGTTACCCGATCAGCGAGACCGCGCGCCTGAACTTCGGTCTGTCCGTGCAGAAGGACGAAATCAACACCGGTCGCTACACCGTTGACGAGATCTTCGACTTCCTCGAGAAGGAAGGCGACAGCTTCACGAACTTCAAGGCATCGGTTGGCTGGTCCGAGTCGACGTTGAACAAGGGGACTCTGCCGACCCGTGGCCATTCCCAGAGCCTGAGCCTGGAAACCACGATTCCTGGCAGCGACCTGTCGTTCTACAAGATCGACTACCGCGGTCAGTTGTTCCACCCGATCACCACCAACACCACACTGCGTCTGCACTCGGAGCTGGGGTACGGTGACGGCTTCGGCTCGACGTCGGGGCTGCCGTTCTACGAGAACTACTACGCAGGTGGTTTCAACTCGGTACGTGGCTTCAAGGACAGCACGCTGGGTCCGCGCAGTACGCCTAGCCGTGGTGCTGGCACGCCGGGTGGCAAGCCGGGCACTGACCGCGACCCGGATCAAGACCCGCTGCCGTTCGGTGGTAACGTGTTGATCACCGGCGGTGCCGAAATCCTGTTCCCGTTGCCGTTCATCAAGGATCAGCGTTCGCTGCGTACCTCGTTGTTCTGGGACGTGGGTAACGTCTTCAGTACCAACTGCGGCGGCACCAAGACTACTGTCGACGGTGAAAAAGTCGAATGTAACGGTCCAGACCTCTCGGGCCTCGCTAGCTCCGTGGGTGTTGGCGTAACGTGGGTCACTGCGCTCGGTCCGCTGAGCTTCGCCTTGGCGATGCCGGTCAAGAAACCGGACGACAACACCGAAACCCAGGTCTTCCAATTCTCTCTCGGTCAGACCTTCTAAGGGTCTGATCACTGTCACGACAACGGATTCTGTAGGAGTTACAACGTGCGTAAGTTGACCCAATTGGCATTGCTGGCAACGGTCCTGGTGGCAGGCCCGGCATTCGCTGACATGAAAATCGCCGTCCTGAACTATCAGATGGCACTGCTGGAATCGGATGCCGCCAAGAAGTATGCCGTTGATGCAGAGAAAAAATTCGGCCCGCAACTGACCAAGCTCAAGGCATTGGAAAGCAGCGCGAAAGGCATCCAGGATCGTCTGGTCGCAGGTGGCGACAAGATGGCTCAGCCTGAGCGCGAGAAGCTGGAGTTGGACTTCAAACAGAAAGCTCGCGATTTCCAGTTCCAGTCCAAGGAACTCAACGAAGCCAAGGCCGTTGCTGACCGTGACATGCTCAAGCAATTGAAGCCCAAGCTGGATCAGGCCGTAGAGGAAGTCATCAAGAAGGGCGGCTATGACCTGGTGTTCGAGCGCGGTGCCGTGATTGACGTCAAGCCACAGTACGACGTCACTCGCCAGGTCATCGAGCGCATGAACCAGTTGAAGTGATTTCATGACCGCGACTACCACCCTCGGCGCGTTGGCCGAGTTCCTGGGGGCCACGTTGCGTGGCCCTGCAGACAAGCAAATCATCGGCCTTGCCACCTTGCAGGAGGCGGGCGCTGGGCAGGTCAGTTTCCTGGCCAACCCTCAATACCGTAAATTCCTCGCCACGACCCAGGCCGCTGCCGTGCTACTCAAGCCCGCTGATGCCGAAGGCTATGACGGCGACGCGTTGCTGATCGACGATCCTTATCTGGCGTACGCGCGTATTTCCCATCTGTTCGATCCGAAGCCGAAGGCCCCAGCGGGTATCCACCCGACTGCGATCGTGGCACCCGATGCGGTCGTCGATCCGAGCGCCAGTGTCGGCCCTTACGTGGTCATCGAAAGCGGTGCAAGGATTGGCGCAGGCGTGACGGTGGGTGCGTATAGCTACGTCGGTGCCCGCAGCGTCATCGGCGACGGCGGTTGGCTGGCGCCTCGCGTCACCCTTTACCATGATGTCCGTATTGGCCAGCGGGTCGTGATTCAGTCGGGTGCGGTTCTGGGTGGCGAGGGCTTCGGCTTCGCCAACGAGAAGGGCGTCTGGCAAAAGATCGCGCAGATTGGCGGCGTGACAATCGGCGATGACGTCGAAATTGGGGTGAACACGGCAATCGATCGCGGCGCCATGGACGACACGCGCATCGGTAATGGCGTGAAGCTGGATAATCAGATTCAAATCGCCCACAACGTGCAGGTGGGTGATCACACGGCGATGGCGGCCTGTGTCGGCATTTCCGGGAGTACTCGCATCGGCAAGCATTGCATGCTCGCAGGAGGCGTAGGGCTGGTAGGGCATATCGATATTTGCGACGGCGTTTTCATCACGGGCATGACCATGGTGACCCATTCCATCACCGAGCCAGGTGCCTATTCGTCCGGGACGGCCATGCAGCCCGCCGCAGAATGGCGTAAAAGTGCGGCGCGTATTCGCAAGCTCGACGGCATGTCGCGTCGGTTGCAGCAGCTGGAAAAGATTGTCGAGGCCGTGACCTCGGGCGGTAAAGCGTCATCTGATAGCTGATATTTTTTTCTTATCAAGCGTGTACAGCCGATAAACTGCCTCCTTGATTTGCTAGAGGAGTGCTGCGCGTTCGTTGCGCACTCCCATCCTTGACTACAGGCTTCCTCTCGAAATGATGGACATCAACGAAATTCGCGAATATCTGCCCCACCGTTACCCGTTCCTGCTCGTGGACCGTGTGGTGGCGCTGGATGTTGAGAACAAGAGCATTCGTGCCTATAAGAATGTCAGCATCAACGAGCCGTTCTTCAATGGGCACTTCCCGGCCCATCCGATCATGCCCGGCGTGCTGATCATCGAAGCGATGGCCCAGGCTGCCGGTATCCTCGGCTTCAAGATGCTTGACGTGAAGCCTGCCGATGGCACTCTGTATTACTTCGTGGGCTCCGACAAGTTGCGCTTCCGTCAGCCGGTGCTGCCAGGTGACCAGTTGATCCTGGAAGCCAAGTTCATCAGTTGCAAGCGCCAGATCTGGAAGTTCGAATGTCAGGCATCAGTGGATGGCAAGCCGGTATGCTCCGCTGAAATCATCTGTGCGGAACGCAAGCTATGAGTTTGATTGACCCTCGCGCGATCATCGATCCGACGGCCATTCTGGCTGACGATGTCGAGGTCGGCCCGTGGTCGATCGTCGGACCTGGTGTGGAAATCGGCGAGGGTACGGTGATTGGTCCGCATGTGATCCTGCGTGGGCCGACCAGAATCGGCAAACACAACCACATCTACCAGTTCTCTTCAGTAGGCGAAGACACGCCCGATTTGAAATACAAAGGTGAAGCGACGCGCCTGGTGATTGGCGATCACAACGTGATCCGCGAAGGCGTGACGATACACCGCGGAACCATTCAGGACCGTGCCGAGACCACCATTGGCGATCACAACCTGATCATGGCGTACGCCCACATCGGGCACGACAGCGTCATCGGCAATCACTGCATCCTGGTCAACAACACGGCGCTGGCCGGTCACGTTCATGTGGCTGACTGGGCGATCCTGTCCGGCTTCACCCTGGTCCATCAGTACTGCCATATCGGCGCTCACAGCTTTTCAGGCATGGGCACCGCCATCGGCAAAGACGTTCCGGCCTTCGTCACCGTCTTTGGCAACCCGGCCGAAGCGCGCAGCATGAACTTCGAGGGCATGCGCCGTCGCGGTTTTTCCGAGGACTCGATACACGCCCTGCGCCGCGCGTACAAAACGGTTTACCGTCAGGGTCTCACCGTCGAGCAGGCCATCGTCGAGTTGGCCGAACCGGCTGCCCAATTTCCGGAGGTCGCGCTGTTCCTGGACTCCATCCAGAACTCGACGCGCGGCATCACCCGTTAACCATGGCGGCTTTGCGTATTGCGCTGGTCGCCGGGGAAGCTTCCGGCGACATTCTGGGTTCAGGGCTGATGCGCGCGATCAAGGCTCGTCATCCTGATGCGCAATTTATTGGCATAGGCGGTCCGCTCATGGAAGCGGAGGGCATGCAGTCCTACTTTCCCATGGAGCGCCTGTCGGTCATGGGGTTGGTTGAGGTGCTCGGCCGGCTGAAGGAGCTGTTGGCGCGCCGTAAATGGCTGATCCAGACGCTGATTGGCGAGAAGCCCGACGTTTTCATCGGCATCGATGCGCCTGACTTCACCCTTACCATCGAATTGAAGCTGCGCCAGGCCGGGATCAAGACCGTTCATTACGTAAGCCCCTCGGTGTGGGCATGGCGGCAAAAGCGGGTGCTCAAGATTCGTGAAGGGTGCGATCTGATGCTGACGCTGCTGCCGTTCGAGGCGCGCTTCTATGAAGAAAAAGGGGTGCCGGTGCGTTTCGTCGGGCACCCGCTGGCAGACACCATTCCCCTCGATGCCGATCGCCAGGCTGCGCGCGCCGAACTGGGCCTGAGCGACGGCCCTGTGGTTGCGTTGATGCCTGGCAGCCGCGGCGGCGAAGTGGGCCGCCTGTGTGCTCTGTTCCTCGACGCGGCGCAGCGCCTGCTGGCCGAGCGCCCAAACTTGCGTTTCGTGTTGCCCTGCGCAAGCCCGCAACGTCGCGCCCAGATCGAACAGCTCCTCGTAGGGCGTGACTTGCCGCTCACGCTGCTCGATGGTCGTTCCCACCTGGCGTTGGCGGCCTGCGATGCCGTTCTCATCGCGTCAGGCACGGCCACCCTCGAGGCGCTGCTGTACAAGCGCCCGATGGTGGTGGCCTATCGTCTGGCGCCGCTGACGTACTGGATTCTCAAACGCATGGTCAAAAGCCCTTACGTGTCGCTGCCGAACCTGTTGGCGCAGCGTTTGCTGGTTCCAGAGCTACTACAGGACGCGGCGACGCCCGATGCGCTGGCGCAAACGCTGCTGCCGCTGCTCGACAACGGTGCCGCGCAGACGACCGGCTTCGATGCCATTCACCGGACCTTGCGTCGCGATGCATCCAATCAGGCTGCTGAGGCAGTGCTGAGCCTGCTTGGCGCAGGGCCTTCACGATGAGTGCCAAATCAATGCAAATGGGTCTGGATTTCAACCTGGTCGAGGATCTGGTCGCCGGTGTCGACGAAGTGGGCCGTGGCCCGCTCTGCGGCGCGGTGGTGACCGCTGCGGTCATCCTGGATCCGAAGCGTCCTATTCAAGGGCTGAACGACTCGAAAAAGCTCACCGAAGCCAAACGAGAAAAGCTGTTCGACGAAATCTGCGAAAAAGCCCTGTGCTGGCATATCGCACGGGCGGAAGTCGAGGAAATCGACGAACTCAATATCCTGCATGCGACGATGCTGGCCATGAAACGCGCAGTAGAAGGGCTGATCATCACGCCGAAGCTTGCGCTGATCGATGGCAACCGTTGTCCGCAGTTGTCGATCCCTTGCGCCCCGGTCATCCAGGGCGATGCTCAGGTGCCCGCCATCGCGGCGGCGTCGATTCTCGCGAAGGTCAGCCGGGACCGGGAAATGGCGGCCATGGAACTGACCTACCCTGGCTACGGGATTGGCGGGCACAAGGGGTATCCCACCCCCGTGCATCTCGAGGCCTTGGCGCGCCTGGGCCCGACGCCCATCCATCGTCGCTCGTTCGCGCCGGTGCGGGCGGCGCATGAAGCGCGGGACATGATGCTTGCTTCACTCAATAGCGTGGCAAATCCGTTGTGGGAGTAGACCTGCGCGTGCGGATGTCATGCCCCATGATCACGAACTGGCCGGCCCTCGCATGCCTCCATAAGCGACTTCGTGGCCACAGGCGCTTCGTCATCCGCGTCCATGAGAACTGCCCAACTTCGCTGCCAGGCCGGTACAATCCGGCCTTTGCTTTCAGTGCGTCATAGGATCACCCATGTCGGCTTCTTTCGTTCATCTGCGCATGCACACCGAATATTCGCTGGTCGATGGCCTGGTCAGGGTCAAGCCACTGGTGAAGGCGCTGACCGGCCTGAACATGCCTGCCGTGGCAGTGACCGATCAAAACAACCTGTGCTCATTGGTCAAGTTCTACAAGGCCGCAATGGGGGCGGGCATCAAGCCGATCTGTGGCGCCGATATCTGGCTGGCGGGGCGTACCAAGGACGCGCCGCTCAGTCGCATGAGCCTGCTGGTGATGAACCCCAAAGGCTACCTGAACCTGACAGAGCTCATTTCCCGGGGCTTCATGGAAGGTCAGCGCAATGGTTTGGTGGTCATCGAGCGCGAATGGGTGGTCGAGGCCAATGAAGGGCTGATCGCCCTGTCCGCCGCCAAAGAAGGTGAGATCGGCATGGCCCTGCTGGGCGCGAATCCGACGGAGGCCGACGAGTTGCTCAAGGAGTGGTTGTCGGTCTTCGGCGATCGCTTTTACGTCGAGGTTCAGCGCACCCATCGCGTCAACGATGAAGAGCACCTGCACGCCGCCGTCGCCCTGGCTGATCGCCATGGGGTACCGTTGGTGGCCACCAACGACGTGCGGTTCATCAAGCAGGAAGATTTCGAAGCCCACGAAACGCGCGTCTGCATTGGTGAGGGGCGGGCGCTGGACGACCCGCGCCGCTCGAAAAACTACAGCGATCAGCAATACCTCAAAAGCGCCGAGGAAATGGTCGAGCTGTTCAGCGACCTGCCCGATGCGGTGCAGAACACGGTTGAAATTGCCAAGCGTTGCAACATCGATGTCCGGCTCGGCAAACACTTTCTGCCCAACTTCCCGATTCCCGATGGGCTTACCATCGACGAATATTTCCGCAAGGTGTCCTTCGAGGGCCTAGAAGAGCGTCTGGCGGTGCTGTGGCCGAAAGAGACCACGCCCGACTACGAGGCCAAGCGCCAGGTGTATGTCGACCGGCTGAATTTCGAGCTGGATATCATCATCCAGATGGGGTTCCCGGGTTACTTCCTGATCGTGATGGACTTCATTCAGTGGGCGAAGAACAACGGTGTACCCGTCGGGCCGGGTCGGGGGTCGGGCGCCGGGTCGCTGGTAGCCTACGTGCAGAAGATCACGGACCTGGACCCATTGGCCTATGACCTGCTCTTCGAACGTTTCCTCAACCCTGAACGGGTTTCCATGCCGGACTTCGACGTCGACTTCTGCATGGACGGCCGCGACCGTGTAATCGAGTATGTGGCGGACAAGTATGGCCGCAACGCGGTCAGCCAGATCATCACCTTCGGTTCGATGGCGGCCAAGGCCGTGGTCCGTGACGTGGCGCGGGCGCAGGGTAAGTCATTCGGTCTGGCTGATCGTCTGTCGAAGATGATCCCGTTCGAAGTCGGCATGACGCTGGAAAAAGCCTACGAGCAGGAAGAGATCCTTCGTGATTTCCTCAAGACCGATGAGGAAGGCGCTGAAATCTGGGAAATGGCGCGCAAGCTCGAGGGCGTCGTGCGTAACGTGGGCAAGCATGCCGGGGGCGTGGTGATCGCGCCGACGAAGCTGACCGACTTCGCCGCCATCTACTGCGACGAGGAAGGCAGTGGCCTGGTAACCCAGTACGACAAAGACGACGTCGAGGCTGCCGGCCTGGTGAAGTTCGACTTTCTCGGCCTGAGGACGTTGACGATCATCGACTGGGCGATGAAAACCATCAACCGCGACCGCGCCAAGGCGGGTGAAGAGCCGTTGGACATCGCGTTCATCCCGCTGGATGACGCGCCGACCTACGATTTGCTGCAAAAGGCCGAAACCACGGCCGTGTTCCAGCTCGAATCGCGAGGCATGAAAGAGCTGATCAAAAAGCTCAAGCCCGACTGCCTCGAAGACCTCATTGCGCTGGTGGCCCTGTTCCGTCCGGGCCCGCTGCAGTCCGGGATGGTGGACGACTTCATCAACCGCAAGCACGGGCGAGCCGAGCTGGCCTACCCGCACCCGGATTACCAGTACGAAGGCCTGCGGCCCGTGCTTGCGCCGACCTACGGCATCATTCTGTATCAGGAACAGGTGATGCAGATCGCCCAGGTCATGGCCGGGTACACCCTGGGCGGTGCGGACATGCTGCGGCGGGCAATGGGTAAGAAAAAGCCCGAGGAAATGGCCAAGCAACGCGGGGGCTTCATCGAGGGATGCGCCAATAACGGCATCGATCCCGATCTGGCGGGTAACATTTTCGACCTTGTAGAAAAGTTCGCTGGTTACGGCTTCAACAAATCCCACTCGGCCGCCTACGGTCTGGTGTCGTACCAGACGGCATGGTTGAAAAAGCATTACCCCGCGCCATTCATGGCGGCGGTGTTGTCTGCGGACATGCACAACACCGACAAGGTCGTGACCCTGATCGAAGAAGTGCGCACCATGAAACTGCGCCTCGATGCGCCAGACGTGAACACCTCCGAATTCAAGTTCACAGTGAACGAGGAGGGTCGCATCGTGTACGGTCTCGGCGCGATCAAGGGCGTCGGCGAAGGCCCAGTCGAAGCGATCACCGAAGCGCGTCAGGCAGGTCCCTTCAAGGATCTCTTCGATTTCTGTGAGCGCATCGACCTCAAGCGGGTCAACAAACGGACCCTGGGCGGGCTGATCAGCAGCGGTGCGCTCGACCGCCTGGGTCCGTTCTTCTACGACGAGCCCAAGCAGTATCACGCCAACATCGACCGCAACCGTGGCGTCCTGCTCGCCGCTCTCGAAGAAGCGATCCAGGCTGCAGAACAAACCGCTCGCAGTCATGACAGCGGGCACGCCGACCTGTTTGGCGGCCTGTTCGATGCAGCGGACGCTGACGTTTATGCGAACCATCGCAACGCCCGAGAGGTCACTCTCAAGGAGCGCTTGCGCGGTGAGAAGGAGACGCTGGGCCTGTACCTGACCGGGCACCCGATCGACGAATACGAAGGCGAGATACGTCGGTTTGCCCGTCAGCGCATCGTGGACCTCAAGCCTGCCCGCGATACCCAGACCGTCGCCGGGCTGATCATTGCGTTGCGGGTCATGAAAAACAAGAAGGGCGACAAGATGGGCTTTATCACCTTGGACGATCGGTCCGGGCGCATTGAGGCCTCTCTGTTCGCCGAAGCGTTCCAGGCGGCCCAGTCGTTGTTGCAGACCGACGCGATGGTGGTCGTGGAAGGCGAGGTCAGTTCGGACGACTTCTCCGGCGGATTGCGCTTGCGCGCTAAGCGCGTCATGAGCCTGGAAGAGGCCCGGACCGGGCTGGCAGAAAGTTTACGCCTGACCGTGCGTAGCGAGGCGCTCAAGGGCGATCGTCTACGCTGGCTGGGTGACCTGTGCAGGAAGCACCGGGGCGCGTGCCCGATCACGCTGGATTACACCGGACAGGATGCCAGAGCGCTGCTGCAGTTTGGCGAAGCGTGGCGGATCGATCCCGCAGACAGCCTGATCCAGGCCCTGCGTGACCAGTTCGGACGAGAGAACGTCTTCCTGCAGTATCGTTGAAAGCCAACTGACGAATTTATTAAAACTCGACCGCAAGGCGCCCGCTCCTTTAAGGTAGGGCGCTTACGGATCAACCGGCCGGCCTCTTGGCCGTCGACCCAAGACGGATGCCTATGAACCCGAATTTTCTGGATTTCGAACAGCCGATCGCTGACCTGCAAGCCAAGATTGAAGAGCTGCGCCTGGTAGGCAATGACAACTCGCTGAACATCAGCGACGAAATCTCTCGACTGCAAGATAAGAGCAAAACGCTCACCGAAAGCATTTTCGGCAACCTGACCAGCTGGCAGATCGCGCGCATGGCGCGTCACCCGCGTCGTCCGTACACGCTGGATTACATCCAACACATTTTCACCGAGTTCGACGAGCTGCACGGTGATCGTCACTTCTCCGACGACGCCGCCATCGTTGGCGGGATCGCGCGGCTCGACGGCCAGCCGGTAATGGTGATCGGTCATCAGAAAGGCCGCGAAGTGCGTGAGAAGGTACGCCGTAACTTCGGCATGCCGCGCCCTGAAGGCTATCGCAAGGCCTGTCGCCTGATGGAGATGGCCGAACGGTTCAAGATGCCGATCGTCACCTTCATCGACACGCCGGGGGCCTACCCAGGCATCGACGCCGAAGAGCGTAACCAGAGCGAGGCGATTGCCTGGAACCTGCGCGTCATGGCTCGTCTGAAGACTCCAATCATCGCCACGGTCATTGGCGAAGGCGGTTCCGGCGGCGCACTGGCCATCGGCGTCTGCGACCAACTGAACATGCTGCAATATTCCACCTATGCGGTGATCTCGCCGGAAGGTTGCGCATCGATCCTGTGGAAAACTGCCGAGAAAGCTCCGGATGCTGCCGAAGCGATGGGCATCACGGCCGAACGGCTGAAGGGCCTGGGCATCGTCGACAAGGTGATCGACGAACCGTTGGGTGGCGCGCACCGCGATCCAGCCGCAGCGTCGGCATCGATTCGCGAAGCCTTGAGCAGTCAGTTGGCCTCGCTCAAAAAGCTCAATCACGATGAACTGCTGGCGCGTCGTTACGAGCGCCTGATGAGTTACGGCGTCTAACCGGAGCCAACTCCCGAAGTCCGGTGAGCCAGCGCGGGGTCTACCAGCATGAGCAAGCCGGACCGCTTCAAGACAGAACTCCACCAGCGACTGCTGTCGCGCCTTGCGCCATGGCGTGACGCAGCCGCTTGGCGCATCGCCTTCTCGGGGGGGCTGGACTCCACCGTTCTGCTTCATCTGCTGGCTGAGCTTTCCCGCCACCAGCGCCTTCCCCCGTTGACCGCCATTCATGTCCATCACGGTCTGCAGGCTGTGGCTGCGTCGTGGCCGGGGCACTGCCGTCAGGTGTGTCAGATTCTGGGTGTGCCGTTGCAAGTCGTCGACGTTCAGGTCGAGTCGGGCGCCAGTCTGGAACAGGCTGCTCGGGATGCCCGGTATGCAGCCTTCGACGCTACGTTGCAAAGGGGGGAGGTGCTGCTCACGGCCCAGCACCGAGACGATCAGGCTGAAACCTTGATGTTCCGTCTGCTGAGGGGCGCCGGGGTTCGTGGTCTGGCGGCCATGCCGGCGCAGCGCAGGTTGGGCCATGGCCATCTTTTCCGTCCGTTGCTGGACGAATCGCGAGCGTTGCTCGAACGCTATGCTCGCGAGGAAGGGCTGAGTTGGATCGAAGACCCTAGCAACAAGGACAGCCGTTTTTCTCGCAATTATTTACGCAACCATGCCATGCCCATGCTGACCGAGCGCTGGCCGCAGGCAATCGCCAGCATGGCGCGCAGCGCAGCGCATCTGGCAGAGGCGCAAGGGTTGCTGGACGAGCTGGCGGTTCAGGACCTGTCGCTGGCGCAGAGTCCTTGCGCCTGGCCCTGGCTCGAATTGCCCTCACTGGAGTTGGCGCCGCTGGAAGTCTTGTCGCCCGCGCGCCAACGCAATGCGTTGCGCCACTGGCTTGCCCCCCTGACGCGCCTGCCGGACAGCGATCACTGGGCTGGCTGGGATGCACTGCGCGATGCGGGTCCTGACGGTCGTCCGATCTGGCGGCTGGGGAACGGGCAATTGCATCGTGCCGAAGGTCGCATCTGGTGGCTATCAGGTATCTGGCTGAAAGACGTTGCGGGCTCGCAGCACTGGTCAACGGCGTCTCAGCCGCTGCACCTGCCGGGCAACGGAATGCTGCAGATTCTGGGCGAAGTCCCCCGAGGCGGCCTTCATGTTCACTACCGCCAGGGCGGCGAAGTGCTCGACGTGCCGGATCGGGGGCGGCGCGACCTCAAGCGTTTGCTCAATGAAAAGCGGGTGCCGGTGTTTCTGCGCGGCCGATTGCCGCTGCTCTATCGCGGTGAACAATTGCTGGCGGTGGCCAATCTTCCCGGACTCGACGCGGACCCCCGTGGCGACTGGCGATTGCATTGGCTGCCACCGACGAATGACCACAGTTTGAGATGAGAGGCCGTTTCCGGTAGACTACGCTCCCTTCTTGATACAGCTTATGTCGGCCCTTTCGGAACGACATGAGTTGCCGATTACCAGCCAGTCTTTACTGGGCGATTCTCAAATGTGGCGAGCAATGGACAGGTCCGGATCCGGCCAGTCGCTTTCAATGCAGCAGTTTCAGGAATGCACGGTGAAACACGCAGGTCATCGGGGGCTTCGGCCTTCCTTCGCTTTCCCCGGCGGCTCTGACCGCTTTAACGCAGACTTCTAGGGTTTTTCATGACGCGCTACATCTTCGTCACGGGCGGTGTTGTTTCTTCATTGGGGAAAGGCATTGCCTCGGCTTCATTGGCGGCCATCCTGGAGGCGAGGGGACTTAAGGTCACCATGCTCAAGCTGGACCCCTACATCAACGTCGACCCGGGCACCATGAGCCCGTTCCAGCACGGTGAAGTGTTCGTTACCCACGACGGCGCCGAGACCGACCTGGACTTGGGGCACTACGAGCGTTTCATCCGTACCACCATGACCCAGAACAACAACTTCACCACCGGCCGCGTGTACGAACACGTGCTGCGCAAAGAGCGCCGTGGTGATTATCTGGGCGCGACCATTCAGGTGATTCCGCACATCACCGACGAAATCAAGCGTCGCATCATCAAGGGCGCTGGCGATGCCGATGTCGCCCTGGTCGAGATCGGCGGGACTGTCGGCGACATCGAGTCGCAACCGTTCCTGGAGGCCATTCGCCAACTGCGCGTTGAGGTCGGTTCCAAGCGCGCCATGCTGATGCACCTGACACTGGTGCCTTACATCGCCACCGCGGGCGAGACCAAGACCAAGCCGACTCAGCACTCGGTCAAGGAACTGCGCTCCATCGGCCTGCAGCCTGATGTCCTTATCTGTCGTTCCGATCATCCGGTGGATGTGTCGTCGCGTCGCAAGATCGCGCTGTTCACCAACGTTGAAGAACGCGCCGTGATTTCGCTGGAAGACGTCGACACCATCTACAAGATTCCGGCCGTGTTGCACGCGCAGGGCCTGGACGATTTCGTCGTCGAGCGTTTCGGCCTGCAATGCGGTGGGGCCGACCTGTCCGAATGGGAAAAGGTCGTGGACGCCAAGCTCAACCCTGAGCACGAAGTCACGATTGCCATGGTCGGCAAGTACATGGAGCTGCTGGATGCCTACAAGTCGCTGATCGAAGCGATGAGCCACGCGGGCATCACCAACCGGACCAAGGTCAACCTGCGTTACATCGACTCCGAAGACATCGAGAATCAGGGCACCGGCCTGCTGGAAGGCGTCGATGCGATTCTGGTGCCGGGTGGCTTCGGTCTGCGCGGCGTCGAGGGCAAGATCACCGCCGTTCAATACGCCCGTGAAAACAAGGTCCCTTATCTGGGCATCTGCCTGGGCATGCAAGTGGCAGTCATCGAATTCGCTCGTAACGTCGTCGGCTGGAAAGACGCCAACTCCACCGAGTTCGAGCGCAACAGTGCGCACCCGGTGGTCGGTTTGATCACCGAGTGGGCGGACGCCACCGGCGCCGTCGAAACCCGTACCGAAAGTTCCGATCTGGGTGGCACCATGCGTCTCGGCGCACAGGAATGCCAGTTGGAGCCGGGCTCTCTGGTGCACGATTGCTACGGCAATGACACCATCGTCGAGCGTCATCGTCACCGTTACGAGGTGAACAACAACCTGCTGCCGCAGCTGGTGGAGGCTGGCCTGAAAGTGTCCGGTCGCTCCGGTGATGGGGCGTTGGTCGAAGTGGTCGAGTCGCTGGACCATCCATGGTTCGTGGCGTGCCAGTTCCACCCGGAGTTCACTTCCACGCCTCGTGACGGTCACCCCCTGTTCAGTGGCTTCGTCAAGGCCGCGCTCGCCCAACACCAGAAGACTGCCTGATAGGGAACTCATTACATGGCACAGAAAATCATCCGCGTCGGCTCTGGCGACAAGGGCATCGAAATCGCCAACGACAAGCCGATGGTCCTGTTCGGGGGGATGAATGTCCTCGAGTCGCGGGACATGGCCATGCAGGTCTGCGAAGAATACGTGCGAGTGACCGAGAAACTGGGCATTCCCTACGTGTTCAAAGCCAGCTTCGATAAGGCCAATCGCTCTTCGGTGACGTCCTACCGTGGCCCGGGGCTGGAAGCCGGCATGCGCATCTTCGAAGAGATCAAAAGCACCTTCGGCGTACCGGTGATCACCGACGTGCACGAGCCTCATCAGGCTGCCGTTGTGGCAGAGGTCTGCGACATCATCCAGCTCCCAGCCTTTCTCTCGCGTCAGACTGACCTGGTGGTGGCGATGGCGAAGACCGGTGCGGTGATCAACATCAAGAAAGCCCAGTTCCTCGCCCCTCAGGAGATGAAGCACATCCTGGCCAAGTGCGAAGAAGCCGGGAATGACCAGTTGATCCTCTGCGAGCGGGGTTCGAGCTTCGGTTATAACAACCTGGTGGTCGACATGCTGGGCTTCGGCATCATGAAGGCCTTCGAATACCCCGTCTTCTTCGATGTGACCCACGCGCTGCAAATGCCCGGTGGTCGCGCGGATTCGGCCGGTGGCCGTCGTGCACAGGTGACCGATCTGGCCAAGGCTGGCATCAGCCAGGGCCTGGCGGGCTTGTTCCTCGAGGCGCATCCGGATCCGGACAACGCCAAGTGTGATGGCCCTTGCGCGTTGCGTTTGAACAAGCTGGAGCCGTTCCTGACCCAGCTCAAGGCGCTCGATGATCTGGTCAAGGCCTTCCCGGTGATTGAAACGGCTTAAAACCTGCTTTTACGGCAGTCTCGCCTCGGGTAGAGTGCCGCTCGCTTCATTCCCGACCAACGGGTCGGGAAATTCTGTCATCCCGGGCCTGCCCGTTGTCTAGTGCCCGGGGCGACAGGCGTTTTTTCCCAGCTGCGTCGTTTTCGTCAATCTTGGAGTGTTAACAACAATGGCAAAAATCGTCGACATCAAAGGTCGTGAAGTTCTCGACTCCCGTGGCAATCCCACCGTGGAAGCAGATGTGCTCCTCGACAACGGCATCATCGGCAGTGCCTGCGCGCCGTCCGGTGCTTCCACCGGCTCGCGTGAAGCGCTTGAGCTGCGTGATGGCGACAAGAGCCGTTACCTGGGCAAGGGCGTACTGAAAGCTGTGGCCAACATCAATGGCCCGATCCGCGACCTGCTGTTGGGCAAGGACCCCGTTGATCAGAAGGCGCTGGACCGCGCGATGATCGAGTTGGACGGTACCGACAACAAGGCCAAGCTGGGGGCGAATGCGATCCTCGCCGTGTCGCTGGCTGCTGCCAAGGCCGCTGCACAGGACCAGGACCTGCCGCTTTATGCGCACATCGCCAACCTCAATGGTACGCCGGGTGTCTACTCGATGCCGGTTCCGATGATGAACATCATCAACGGTGGCGAGCACGCCGACAACAACGTCGACATCCAGGAGTTCATGGTTCAGCCGGTGGGCGCCAAAACGTTCGCTGATGGCCTGCGCATGGGCACCGAAATTTTCCATCACCTCAAAGCGGTGCTGAAGGCCAAGGGGCTGAACACGGCGGTGGGTGACGAAGGCGGTTTCGCTCCGAACCTGGCCTCCAATGCCGACGCGCTGGCAGCCATCGCAGAAGCGGTCGGGAAAGCCGGCTACACGTTGGGCACCGACGTGACCCTGGCACTGGATTGCGCGGCGAGCGAGTTCTACAAGGACGGCAAGTACGACCTGTCCGGCGAGGGCAAAGTCTTTGACGCCGCCGGTTTCGCAGACTACCTGGCTGACCTGACCAAGCAATACCCGATCATTTCCATCGAAGACGGTCTGGACGAGTCCGACTGGGCGGGCTGGAAAATCCTGACCGACAAGATCGGCGACAAGGTACAACTGGTCGGTGACGACCTGTTCGTGACTAACACCAAGATCCTGAAAGAGGGCATCGACAAGAAGATCGCCAACTCGATCCTGATCAAGTTCAACCAGATCGGCACCCTGACCGAGACGTTGGAAGCCATTCAGATGGCCAAGGCGGCGGGTTACACGGCGGTGATCTCGCACCGATCCGGCGAAACCGAAGATTCGACCATCGCCGATCTCGCCGTTGGCACCTCGGCCGGCCAGATCAAGACCGGTTCGCTGTGCCGTTCCGACCGCGTTTCCAAGTACAACCAACTGCTGCGGATCGAAGAGCAATTGGCAGGCAAAGCCAAATACAATGGTCGCGCCGAGTTTCGCGGCTGATTGCAAGATGGTAAAAAGGCAGCAGGCGCTGTAGGGCTCTTCGCTTAAGTGAGGGTTTCCTCGGCGTTCTGATCCATGAGCCCGGTGACCACCGGGCTCTTGGGTATTTGAAATGGTCGGTTTTGCTGTCGTTCTCCACCAGGTAACAGATATTCACCATGCGCAGTCCCAACTGGTTGTTCCTCGTTCTGCTCTTGCTGCTTGCGGGCCTGCAATATCGCCTGTGGGTGGGTAATGGCAGTCTTGCTCAGGTGGCCAGTCTGACCCAGCAAATCGCCGATCAGCACGCCGAAAACGAAGCGCTCCTGGAGCGTAATCGGGTGCTCGACGCGGAGGTCCTGGAATTGAAGAAGGGGCTGGAGACCGTGGAAGAGCGAGCTCGCCACGAACTGGGCATGGTCAAGGACGGCGAGACTCTCTATCAGTTGGCACAGTGACGTTCGCCTAAAATGACCCATTCTATTCCTGCCTTCTGGGCAGTGATTCCCGCGGCGGGCGTTGGCGCACGCATGGCGGCAGACCGTCCCAAGCAGTACCTGAAGCTGGGCGGCCTCACCATTCTGGAACACAGCCTGCTTTGCTTTCTCGACCACCCCGGGCTCAAGGGCCTGGTGATCAGCCTGGCTGTGGACGACCCCTATTGGCCCACGTTGCCTTGCGCGTTGGATTCGCGCATTCAGCGTGTCGACGGTGGCAAAGAGCGGGCGGATTCGGTACTCAATGCGCTGCTGCACCTGCATGCCAATGGCGCCGATGACAATGATTGGGTGCTGGTGCACGATGCTGCACGCCCTAATCTCGCACGTTCCGATCTGGATCACCTGCTCGGCGAATTGGCGCACGACCCGGTCGGCGGACTGCTTGCGGTTCCCGCCAAAGACACCCTCAAGCGCGCCGACGGCAATGGACGAGTAAGCGAGACGGTCGACCGCAGTCTCATCTGGCAGGCATACACGCCGCAGATGTTCAGGCTGGGCGCGTTGCATCGGGCGTTGGCCGATAGCCTGGTGTCGAACGTCTCTGTTACCGACGAAGCATCGGCAATAGAGTGGTCGGGGCAAGCGCCGCGCCTGATCGAGGGGCGGGCGGACAACATCAAGGTCACACGTCCGGAAGACCTCGAATGGCTGCGCCAACGGCGGGGCGAATTCAACCGTTGATCTGCTTCTGCCCGAAAGGCATAGGAGCGGCGCTTGCCCGCAATCTGCCGGGAGCCGGCAGCAAAACAGATACCTTCATTGTGTCAGGCGACGCGTCCGATGGAGTTACTGCCGCTGCGCGGCGGATCGAGGGCAAGCGCGTTCCTACAATGGCTGATGATATTCAGGGCGCGAAGCCAACCCCGTCTTCAGGTAATCCACCAGCTTTCTGACTTTGGGCGACAGATGCCGCTGCTGCGGATACAGCGCCCAGACCGCCGTATTGGGCGGTTGATGAGTATCCAGCAGAGAAATCAGCGCGCCAGTGTTCAGGTGTTCCAACACGTAATAATCCGGTAGCTGACACAGCCCCATGCCCTGCAACGCGGCATCCAGCACGGCCTGCCCGCTGTTGCATCGCCAATTCCCGTGCACCCGCTGGGAAAACTCCTTGCCGTTTTGTTGCAGCAACCAGCTGTCTGAACTGCCAATCAGGCAATTGTGCCGATTCAGTTCCGAGAGGCTATGAGGGCGACCATAGCGCGCTACATAAGAAGGTGAGGCGCACAGGTACATGCGTCGAGGCGCAAGCCGGGTCGCCACCAATCGCGACTCCTGGAGGCGGCCGAGACGAATGGCCAGGTCCATCCCTTCATGCAGCAGATCCAGCGTGTTATTCGTCAATTCGATGTCGACACGCAGTTGCGGATACTCCTCCATGAACCGCGTCACCAAGGGGGCAATGAAGCGTTCGCCGTACGCGACTGCGCAGGTCATGCGCAGCAGCCCCTTGGGCTCGCTTGTCAGATCGCCCACCGCGCGCAGCGCTTCCTCGCGGCCGTCCTGCAACCGCTGGCAATGGTGCAGAAACGTCTGCCCGGCTTCTGTTAGCGCGACCTTGCGGGTGCTGCGATAGAGGAGTCGCGTTTGCAGTCTTTCTTCCAAACGGGCGATCTGCCGACTGATGTGCGAGGATGAAACGCCTAAACGTTCCGCCGCCGCGGTGAATTGTCCGCACTCGGCCACGGCAACGAATTCATCCAGGCCGTCCCAGCGATTGGTGTACATTGATTATCCCTGTACAGCATTAATGTTTTGCTTTTGTTCGGATTATTCACCATACAGCACTGCTTTACACTCTTCGCCAGCCCTTCTATTACCCAATCGTTGGAGAAAATGAATGATCAAGTCACGTGCCGCTGTTGCATTCGCACCTAACGAGCCGCTGCAAATTGTCGAGGTGGACGTCGAAGCGCCGAAAGCGGGCGAGGTGTTGATCCGTACCGTCGCGTCGGGCGTTTGCCACACCGACGCTTACACCCTGTCCGGTGCTGACTCTGAAGGCGTATTCCCTTGCATCCTCGGTCATGAAGGTGGCGGCATCGTTGAAGCGGTAGGTGAGGGTGTCACTTCCGTGGCGGTGGGCGACCACGTCATTCCGCTGTACACCGCCGAATGCCGCGAGTGCAAATTCTGCAAATCCGGCAAGACAAACCTATGCCAGAAAGTCCGCGCGACCCAAGGCAAGGGCCTGATGCCTGACGGCACCACCCGTTTCAGCTACAACGGCCAGCCGATTTACCATTACATGGGCTGCTCGACTTTCTCTGAGTACACCGTGGTGGCCGAAGTCTCTTTGGCGAAAGTCCCGAAAGAGGCGCCCCTGGAAAAGATCTGCTTGCTCGGTTGCGGAGTGACCACCGGTATCGGTGCGGTGCTCAATACCGCCAAAGTGGAAGAGGGCGCGACCGTTGCCATCTTCGGTCTGGGTGGCATCGGCCTGGCCGCGATCATCGGCGCGAAAATGGCCAAGGCCTCGCGCATCATCGCTATCGACATCAACCCGTCGAAATTCGATGTGGCCCGTGAGCTGGGTGCCACTGATTTCGTCAACCCGAAAGACCACACCAAGCCAATTCAGGATGTCATCGTCGAGCTGACCGATGGCGGCGTGGACTACAGCTTCGAGTGCATCGGCAACGTGCAGTTGATGCGCGCAGCGCTTGAGTGCTGCCACAAAGGTTGGGGCGAGTCGGTCATCATCGGCGTCGCACCTGCCGGTCAGGAAATCTCGACTCGCCCATTCCAGTTGGTCACCGGTCGCGTCTGGCGCGGTTCGGCATTCGGTGGCGTCAAAGGCCGCACCGAGCTGCCAAGCTACGTGGAGAAAGCACAGAAAGGCGAGATCCCGCTGGACACCTTCATCACCCACACCATGGGCCTGGACAAGATCAACGAAGCTTTTGATCTGATGCACGAAGGCAAGAGCATTCGTTCTGTCATTCACTTCTAAAAAGCGGCGACAAGTCACGAGCTGCGAGCTGCAAGACCTCTTGCAGCTGGCGGCTTGAAGCTGATCGCTGGGAGGAACGACCATGAGTCTTGAAAATCTTTCGTGCCAGAAAAGCTTCGGCGGCTGGCATAAACGTTACAAACATCACTCCGATGTGCTGGGTTGCGACATGGTATTCGCGGTTTATCTACCGCCACAGGCCGAGCAGGGTGGAAAGTTGCCAGTGGTCTACTGGCTGTCGGGCCTGACCTGCACGGACGAGAACTTCATGCAGAAGGCCGGGGCTCAGCGCATCGCAGCAGAGCTTGGGCTGATCATCGTCGCACCGGACACCAGCCCGCGTGGGCCGGACGTGCCGGGCGACCCGGACAACGCCTATGACTTCGGCCTTGGCGCAGGTTTTTACCTCAATGCCACCCAACAGCCCTGGGCGCGGCACTATCGCATGTATGACTACGTGGTCAGCGAACTGCCCGCCTTGATCGAAGCCCATTTTCCGGCGTCGGACAAACGCAGTATCAGCGGTCACTCAATGGGTGGCCATGGCGCATTGGTCTGTGCCTTGCGCAATCCGGGGCGCTACTCGTCGGTTTCGGCGTTTTCGCCGATCAGTAACCCGATGGATTGCCCGTGGGGCCAGAAAGCCTTTTCCCGCTATCTGGGGGAAGATCGTTCCCGCTGGCGTGAGTGGGATGCCAGCGTGCTGATTGCGGAGGCGCCTGAGCGGCTGCCTCTGTTGGTGGATCAAGGTGATCGCGACGACTTCCTTGCCCAGCAGCTCAAACCCGAAGCGTTGGTGCAGGCGACCAAAGCCGTGGGCCATCCGCTGGAGCTGCGGATGCAGCCGGGTTACGACCACAGCTACTACTTCATTGCCAGCTTCATCGAAGACCACCTCCGCTATCATGCGGTGGCGCTGGCAGGCTGATGAATTGACCCACGCGCTCAATTGAGTGCCAGCAGGTCCTAATGGCCGACAAAGCAGGTAGAATCACGCCCTGACTTTTTCAGGGCGTTTTTTTATGCGTATTGGCCACGGCTATGATGTGCACCGTTTCGCTGAGGGCGATTTCATTACCTTGGGAGGTGTGCGCATTGCACACACGTTCGGTCTGCTCGCACATTCCGATGGCGATGTCCTGCTGCACGCGCTGAGCGATGCCTTGTTGGGCGCTGCGGCGCTGGGCGACATCGGCAAGCATTTCCCGGATACGGACCCGAAATTCAAGGGCGCAGACAGTCGGGCGCTGCTGCGCCATGTCCTTGAACAGGTCAGGATCAAAGGCTGGAAGGTCGGCAACGTCGATGCCACCATCGTGGCCCAGGCACCCAAGATGGCCCCCCACATCGAGGCCATGCGGGCATTGATCGCAGAAGATCTGCAAGTCGGGATCGATCAGGTCAACGTCAAGGCCACCACCACCGAAAAATTGGGTTTTACCGGTCGTGAAGAAGGCATCGCGGTTCACGCCGTGGCGTTGTTGATCGCCGCATGACCGAACTCGAACTATTGGGCCCGCGCGCCTGGGGCGATGCGTTGGGCACGGCGGTCCTCAAGGCCACTGCCGAAGACTTCCAGGTCGACGAAGTGCTGGACATTCCTCTCTCGGGGGAAGGCGAGCACCTCTGGCTCTGGGTCGAAAAGCGCGGCCTCAACACCGAAGAGGCGGCACGGCGCCTGGCCAGAGCTGCCGGTGTCCCGTTGCGGACCATTGCCTACGCCGGATTGAAGGACCGCCAGGCCCTGACTCGGCAGTGGTTCAGCATTCAGTTGCCGGGCAAGGCCGATCCGGACCTGTCGGCCGCTGAAAACGACAGCCTGACCATTCTTGAACGCAAGCGTCACAAGCGCAAATTGCAGCGCGGTGCCCATTCGGCCAACGGCTTCACGCTGCGCCTGACACAACTGCAAGCCGACAAGCGCGCCATCGACGCGCGTCTTGAGGCGATCAGGCAGGAGGGTATCCCCAACTATTTCGGCGCCCAACGCTTTGGTTTCAATGGCGGCAACGTTGTCGAAGCGCGCCACTATGCCGAACGTCAAGCGCTGCCCGAACAGCGCAATGTGCGTTCCCGGCTGCTGTCCGCGGCTCGCAGTCATGTGTTCAATCAAGTGCTCGCGGCTCGGGTGGCGGACGGAAGCTGGCAGCGCGCTCAGGTCGGTGATTTACTCGCCTTCACGGACAGCCGCAGCTTTTTTCCGGCCGGCGAGGCCGAGTGCAACGATCCGCGGTTGGCCATTCTGGACCTGCACCCTACGGGACCCCTATGGGGGCAGGGCGATTCTCCAGCCACAGGTGTGACGGCCGAGCTGGAAAACAGCATCGCTCAACGTGAAGCGCAGCTGTGTAACTGGTTGATTAGGGCGGGAATGGAACACGAACGTCGCATCCTGCGACTGCCCATCGGGCGGCTGTCGTGGCATTATCCCGAGCCTGACATTCTGCAACTGGAATTCGTCCTGCCCGCCGGCTGTTTCGCTACCGTCCTGGTGCGTGAACTGATCGATCTGGCGTCCGCAGGACAGACGGACAGCTCATGCGTATTCTGATTTCAAATGATGACGGGGTCTCGGCACCCGGCCTCGCTGCGCTCTACGGTGCGCTAGCGGACTATGCCGAGTGTGCGGTCATCGCACCCGATCAAGACAGGAGCGGTGCCAGCAGTTCGCTGACATTGGATCGGCCACTGCATCCTCGTTGGCTGGACAACGGGTTCATCAGTCTCAATGGCACTCCGACCGATTGCGTACACCTGGGCATCCATGGGCTTCTGGAGCAGGAGCCTGAAATGGTGGTGTCCGGCATCAACATGGGTGCGAACCTGGGCGACGACGTCCTGTATTCGGGTACCGTTGCCGCGGCGCTGGAAGGGCGCTTCCTGCAGCGTCCGTCGTTTGCTTTTTCATTTTTGTCGCGCCAAGTCGATAACCTGGCCACGGCCGCGCATTTCGCGCGCACGCTGGTCGAAGCCCACGAGCAACTCGACCTGCCGCCACGCACGGTACTGAACGTGAATATTCCTAATCTGCCGCTCGAGCATGTGCGGGGCATTCAGCTGACGCGCCTGGGCCATCGCACCCGCGCAGCCGCACCGGTTCGCGTCGTCGACCCCCGGGGCCGCGCCGGATACTGGATTGCCGCTGCCGGCGACGCCGAGGATGGCGGCCCGGGAACGGACTTTCACGCCGTGCTGCAAGGGTATGTATCGGTGACACCGCTGCAACTGGATCGAACCTATCAGGACGGTTTCAAAAGCCTGAACGCATGGCTGGAGGGAATGGCCTGATGTCGCGTGAACAAGATGACCTGCTGCGACGGGGTGTGGGGTTCACCTCGCAGCGTACTCGCGAGCGCCTGATCCAGCGGTTGTACGAAGAGGGGATCAGCAACACCCATGTGCTCGATGTCATTCGCAAGACGCCCCGGCACCTCTTTGTCGATGAAGCGCTGGCGCATCGAGCTTACGAAGACACCGCCCTGCCCATTGGCAACAACCAGACCATCTCCCAGCCCTACATGGTCGCCCGGATGAGCGAGTTGCTGCTGGCGGCCGGCCCGCTGGACAAGGTGCTGGAAATCGGCACCGGTTCCGGCTACCAGACGGCGGTCTTGGCGCAGTTGGTGGAGCGGGTGTTTTCAGTGGAGCGCATCAAGGTGCTTCAGGATCGCGCCAAGGAGCGGCTGACCGAACTCAACCTGCGCAACATGGTGTTCCGCTGGGGCGATGGCTGGGAGGGCTGGCCTGCGCTGGCTCCCTACAATGGCATCATCGTCACGGCCGTGGCCACGGATGTGCCCCAGGCGTTGCTGGATCAACTGGCACCTGGTGGGCGTCTGGTCATCCCGGTTGGGGCGGGGGAAGTTCAGCAATTGATGTTGATCATTCGCGAGGAACACGGGTTCTCACGTCATGTATTGGGCGCCGTACGATTCGTGCCACTGCTCAACGGCCCGTTGGCTTGAACGCTGATTTACGTTCGCAATGAATTCCGGCAGACGTCGCCGGTCTACAGGCTGGCGATTTGCGATGAGGATTTCGCCTCGCCAACGTTTAGCGTTGTGAACGGTTTTGTAACCCGTTTTTTCGTAGCTGCCGGTCATGATCGAGACACAATAGGCAGCTTTAATTCAGTCACCGGTAAAGGGAGTGGCGGGTGAGTCTCACAGTCATTCGGCAGCGTACGTCTTCAACAAGTTTTCCACGTCTGGTGATTGGCATTGCCCTGAGTGTCCTTTTGGTTGGCTGCTCCAGCACGCCGTCAAGCGGTGTGCGTGTTGTTGATCGCAATGGCAAGCCTGCTGCGCCTGTCCGCCAGCCGGTCACGACCGGGCAATACGTGGTCAAGCGGGGTGACACACTGTTCTCCATCGCCTTCCGTTACGGGTGGGACTGGAAAGCCTTGGCAGCCCGCAACAATATTCCCGAGCCCTACACGATCCACGTCGGCCAGGCGATTCGCTTCGACGGTCGATCGAGTGCGGCCCCAGCGGCTGTAGCGGCCTCGCCAGTCGTGGCTGCGCCCGCATCTTCCGGCAGTTCGAGTTCATCTTCCTCAGGGTCGATCAAGACGACAGTGATCACCCGGCCGGTCGGGACGCCTTCAACTGGGTCGGCAGGGCCTGCGACTGCGCCTGTCACCACGCCCGTCAACACTCCAGTGGTCGCTGGGGCGCGCTCTCCAAGCGGTTGGGCATGGCCGACGAGTGGCATGTTGATCAGTAAATTTTCTTCAAACGGTAGTTTGAATAAAGGCATTGATATCGCCGGTGATTTGGGACAGCCTGTTTTGGCCGCGTCTGATGGTTCAGTGGTGTACGCCGGAAGTGGATTAAGGGGCTACGGCGAGTTAGTGATCATCAAACACAGCGATACCTACGTCAGTGCTTACGGTCATAACCGCAGGCTGTTGGTACGGGAGGGGCAACAGGTCAAGGCAGGGCAGGCAATTGCCGAGATGGGGTCCACGGGGACTGACCGGGTCAAGTTGCATTTTGAAATCCGCCGTCAGGGTAAACCGGTCGATCCACTGGAATTCTTGCCGCGTCGTTGATCGGTTACCAGCCTGTCCTGCCGTAGAGGGGACAGGCTCAAGTGATGCCAGGGAAAAGGGCGCCACTGGAGCTTGAGGTCGAACTCATGAAAGGACTACAACAATGGCTCTCAACAAAGAAGTGCCGGAGTTTGACATAGACGATGAAGTGCTTCTGATGGAGCATGGGATCGTCCTGGATTCTGCAACGGATGAGAAGCCAGCAACACCTTCCGTTCGTTCGAAGATCAAGAACTCCACAACACTCAAGCAGCATAAATACATCGACTACACGCGGGCGCTGGACGCCACGCAGCTGTACCTCAACGAAATCGGTTTTTCTCCCCTTCTGTCCCCGGAAGAAGAAGTGCATTTTGCGCGTTTGTCGCAGAAGGGCGATCCGGCCGGGCGCAAACGCATGATTGAGAGCAACTTGCGGCTGGTGGTGAAAATCGCTCGGCGGTATGTCAACCGTGGCTTGTCGTTGCTGGACCTGATCGAAGAGGGCAACCTGGGCCTGATCCGGGCGGTCGAAAAATTCGATCCTGAACGTGGCTTCCGTTTCTCTACCTATGCGACGTGGTGGATCCGCCAGACCATCGAACGCGCCATCATGAATCAGACGCGGACCATCCGCTTGCCGATTCACGTCGTCAAGGAGTTGAACGTCTACCTGCGCGCCGCGCGAGAATTGACGCAAAAACTCGATCATGAACCGTCCCCTGAAGAGATCGCCAATCTCCTTGAGAAGCCTGTGTGCGAGGTCAAGCGCATGCTCGGTCTCAACGAGCGGGTGTCCTCCGTGGACGTGTCGCTCGGGCCGGATTCCGACAAGACGTTGCTCGACACATTGACCGACGATCGTCCAACCGATCCCTGTGAACTGCTGCAAGACGACGACCTTTCCCAGAGCATCGATCAATGGCTATCGGAACTGACCGACAAGCAGCGTGAAGTGGTCGTGCGGCGCTTCGGCCTGCGAGGCCATGAAAGCAGTACGCTGGAAGACGTCGGGCTCGAGATAGGCCTGACGCGAGAGCGCGTTCGGCAAATTCAGGTCGAGGGGTTGAAACGACTGCGGGAAATCCTCGAGAAGAACGGTCTTTCGAGCGAGTCTCTGTTTCAGTAATTGCCGTTTGCGGCATCGCTAATCGTCTATGACGTCAACTATGGGCCCCGTCAGTCGGGGCCTTTTCGTGTCCGTGATGTGAGTCAAATGTCGTTAACGCCAGGCTTAAAACCTGTTCTGTAGATGTCGGTTTTAATTTCTTGCTCAGCGGTCATTTTCACTAACTTCGGTTGTAGGACATTGCGTACAGATGATGTCGGAAATCCTGCTTATTACGAATGGTTAATGTGCGCTACGCACAGAGATTAAGTTTATCCTATTGAAATTCATGGGTTTTATTCTGGTAAAACTTAAAGCGCCTTAAACTTTTTGAAAATTCCGCGCTATTGCACTGGTCCGGTAAATCACTAATATCAGAACTGTGCCGACGGATTGGCGCAGGCGGTCAAGGAAGACTGCTTCAGGGACATCGCAGGACGCGATTCATCAGGATGATGACAAAGGACTAAAGGGATTAAGGAAAAAATGTGGGCGGGGCTATCCCGCCCCTTTTTTCATCCGCGTCACCCAAGCGGGCGTGGTACCAGAAATGCAAAAAGGCCTCGAGAGGCCTTTTTGCGTTTCCCAACCTGGAATCAACGCTCCAAGTCGGCGATCTTGCCTGGCTTGCCATCCCATTCTTCAGCATCTGGCAGTGCGTCTTTGCGCTCGGTGATGTTCGGCCAGATGTCCGCGAGTTCGGCGTTCAGCTCGATGAAGTTCTCCATGCCGGCAGGGATCTCGTCTTCCGAGAAGATCGCTTGCGCAGGGCATTCAGGCTCGCACAGTGCGCAGTCAATGCACTCATCCGGGTGAATCACCAGGAAGTTCGGGCCTTCGTAGAAGCAGTCCACCGGACAGACTTCTACGCAGTCGGTGTACTTGCACTTGATGCAGTTGTCGGTGACGACGAAGGTCATTTCTAATTTTCTCCTCAGGCGGCGGCAGCAGAGCCCCTCACGTCAGGGTTGCTCAGTCGGGAACGTCCCGGCCATTCTGAACACCGACTGCACAGTCCATGCCGAGAGGCAGAACGATGTGGCATCGGTTCGCGGTGTTCAAGCGCGGCTCGGATGTTTAGGCCAGGCTGATGGCCTCACCGTTCCCAAACCGCGCGGGATTCTATCAGCTTGTTACAGATACCGTTAGATCCGGTTTTGCAGTCCATATAACCATTCGATTGCTTGACGCGGGGTCATGTCATCGATCTTGAGCTTCGACAGTTCTTCCAGCACAGGGTGAGGCAGTGTGGCGAACAGGTCTGCCTGCTGCGGTACGGCTGCCTTACCTGGCTTCGGTTTAGGCGTTTCGTGCGGAAGGCTGGTGGTTTCCAGACGCTGCAAATGTTCCTTGGCCCGGCTGATCACCTTGCCTGGAACCCCTGCCAACTGGGCGACGGCGAGGCCATAGCTCTGGCTGGCCGGGCCTGGTAACACCCGGTGCAGAAACACGATACGTTCGTTGTGCTCGGTCGCGTTCAGGTGCACGTTGGCCACCAGCGGCTCGGTTTCCGGCAGTACGGTCAATTCGAAGTAGTGTGTAGCGAACAGGGTATAAGCGCGCAACTGGGCGAGACATTCTGCCGCAGCCCAGGCCAGCGAAAGGCCGTCGAACGTACTGGTGCCGCGTCCGACCTCGTCCATCAGCACCAGGCTTTTGTCCGTGGCGTTGTGCAGGATATTGGCCGTCTCGCTCATCTCCACCATAAAAGTCGAGCGGCCACCGGCCAGATCATCGCTGGAACCGATCCGGGTGAAGATGCGGTCCACCAATGACAACTCGCAACGGGCGGCAGGCACGAAACTGCCGATATGAGCGAGCAATACGATCAGTGCGGTCTGACGCATGTAGGTGGATTTACCGCCCATGTTCGGACCGGTGATCACTAGCATGCGCGTGTTGTCGTTCAGGTCCAGATCGTTGGCCACAAAGGGCGAAGACAGCACTTGCTCGACCACCGGGTGGCGTCCTTGCTCGATGCGCATGCAAGGTTCGTCGGTAAACTGCGGACGATTGAGGTCCAGGTTCAGCGCCCGCTCGGCCAGGTTGCTCAGCACATCGAGCTCTGCCAGGGCGGCCGCGGTGTCCTGCAGGGGGGCCAGATGGTTGATGAGGTCTTCGAGCAACTGTTCGTACAGCATCTTCTCCCGCGCCAGCGCGCGGCTTTTCGCAGAAAGCGCCTTGTCCTCGAACTCTTTCAGCTCCGGGGTGATGAAGCGCTCGGCGCCCTTGAGGGTTTGGCGCCGGATGTAGTCGGCAGGCGCTTGCTCAGCCTGCTTGCTGGGCAACTCAATGAAATAGCCGTGGACGCGGTTGTAGCCGACCTTGAGATTGGCGAGCCCCGTCCGGGCCTTCTCGCGGGCTTCGAGATCGATGAGAAATTGCCCAGCGTTTTCGCTCAGCGACAGCAACTCATCGAGTTCGGCGTCGTAACCGGTCTTCAATACGCCGCCATCGCGAATGACCGCAGGCGGGTTATCAATGATTGCCCGCTGCAGCAGATCCGCCAGTTCCGGGTAGGTGCTGGCAGTTTTGGCCAGTTGCTGAATGTGGGGCGCTTCGAGTTCGCTCAATGCCCGCTGCAGCTCCGGGAGCGCACCGAGGGCGTCACGCAAGCGTGCGAAGTCACGAGGGCGGGCATTACGCAACCCGATCCGCGCCAGAATCCGCTCGATGTCGCCGATTTCCTTGAGCTGTGGCTGGAGGCTCTCGAAGCGATAGCGCTCCAGGAAGCAACTGATCGATTCCTGACGCGCCTGCAACACCTTCAAATCGCGCAGCGGCCGGTTCAACCAACGGGTCAATAGCCGCGTGGCCATCGCGGTCTGACAGCGGTCCATGACCGATTGCAACGTGTTGTCCCGACCGCCCGACAAGTTGGTGTCCAGTTCCAGATTTCGGCGGCTGGCACCGTCGAGGATGACGGTGTCATCCATGCGTTCGTGGCGCAGGCTGCGCAAGTGAGGCAGGGCGGTGCGCTGGGTTTCCTTGGCATAGCCCAGCAGGCAGCCCGCGGCGCCGATGGCGAGAGTCAGAGTCTCGCAACCGAACCCCTTGAGGTCCTGGGTCGCGAACTGCTGGCAAAGGCTTTTGTGCGCCGAATCGCGCTCGAAATCCCACGGCGCGCGGCGGCGCGAACCACGGCGCTTCTCGGCCGGGAGGCCTTGCGGCCAGTCGTCCGGAATCAATAGCTCTGCAGGGTTCAACCGGTCCAGCTCGGCCAGCAGGTTTTCCCAGCCTTTGATTTCCTGCACCGTGAAATTACCACTGGTGATGTCCAGAACTGCCAGGCCGAACAGGCGTTCGTCCCCCAGTACGGCGGCGATCAGGTTGTCACGACGCTCATCGAGCAGCGCTTCGTCGCTGACCGTCCCCGGCGTAATGATGCGCACCACCTGACGTTCCACAGGCCCTTTGCTGGTCGCCGGATCGCCGATCTGCTCACAGATGACCACTGACTCGCCCAGTTTCACCAGCTTGGCCAGATAGCCCTCCGCCGCATGGTACGGAATGCCACACATCGGAATGCTCTGCCCTGCCGACTGTCCGCGCGCAGTGAGGGTGATGTCCAGCAGCTTGGCGGCTTTTTTCGCGTCCTCGTAGAAAATCTCGTAGAAGTCGCCCATGCGGTAGAACATCAACTGGTCTGGATACTGATTCTTCAGCTTCCAATATTGTTGCATCATGGGGGTGTGCGAAGAGAGATCGGAAATTGCTTTATTCATCAGTGGCTTAGGCAAATTCGTTAGAAGATTGGGGCAAATGGAGGACGCTGCGTGGAGCCCCACCTACGTGAGCCGACGTCAGATCCGATTGCTTTTGCGATGGGCGCAAGGTTACCACGCGCGTTTGCCGGCCGCCGAGTGCGCAGATTCGTCACGGTTCGTTTCCAGATCGACACAAGACGCCAAGAGCTGTCTAGGCTGTGCAGCAGCTGCCCGATTCCGGGTACGCCTATCGATAAAAAGGACTTTTACATGCGACGCAAACGTGCAAGGGATTCGACCAACGGGCGCTTCATTACCCTCGACGAAGCACGGCAGCGGCTTCGAGAGACCGTCATCGAGACGGTCAAGAAGCCCTGCCCCGAAAAGAAACCATCCAGATAAACAGAAGCGCGGCTGTGGGCAAGCCGCGCTTCGCCTTGCGCATCGGTCACGCTCGTGTAGCGTGTGCTCATTGTCCGAATCAAGCGGAGTGCATTTTGTGGACGACCTAACTCAACTGGCTCAAACCCTGGGTGAGCGTCTTCTCGCCGTCCAGGCTCAGGTCAGCACCGCCGAGTCCTGTACCGGTGGAGGGATTGCCGAAGCCATCACTCGCATCCCGGGCAGTTCGGCCTGGTTCGAGGCCGGATACGTGACGTATTCCAATCGTCAGAAGACCCGACAACTGGACGTCTCCCCGGTTCTCTTCGATCAGGTCGGTGCGGTCAGCCGGGAGGTGGTCGAGGCCATGGCCCGAGGTGCTCAGGCCAGGAGCGACGCGAAATTCTCGGTCGCCGTCAGCGGCGTAGCGGGTCCTGACGGTGGTTCGGCGCAGAAGCCGGTGGGCACCGTTTGGGTTTGCTGGGCCGCTGCCGAACATCGGTTCGCGCACCGTTACCAGTTCGACGGTGATCGCGATGCCGTACGCCGACAAACGGTGAAGGCCGCGCTAGAGGGGCTGATCCGGCTCACTCGTGGAGAAATACCGAATCAGGGGTAGGCGCGCGCTCAACCCTGTGGAATAATACTGTTCACTTATACAGTTAAATCGGCCGTGAGGCCTAACCGATCACGAGAGGACTTCAATGGACGACAACAAGAAGAAAGCCTTGGCTGCGGCCTTGGGTCAGATCGAACGTCAGTTCGGCAAAGGCGCTGTCATGCGCATGGGCGACCATGACCGCCAGGCTATTCCCGCTATTTCCACCGGCTCTCTGGGGCTCGACATCGCGCTGGGTATTGGCGGCCTGCCAAAAGGCCGGATCGTCGAGATCTACGGTCCTGAGTCTTCCGGTAAAACCACCATGACCCTATCGGTCATCGCTGAAGCTCAGAAGCAGGGCGCGACTTGTGCATTCGTCGACGCCGAGCACGCCCTTGATCCGGAGTACGCCGGCAAGCTGGGTGTCAACGTCGATGACTTGCTCGTCTCGCAGCCCGACACCGGTGAGCAGGCCCTGGAAATCACCGACATGCTGGTGCGCTCCAATGCCATCGACGTGATCGTCGTCGACTCCGTGGCTGCGCTGGTTCCGAAAGCCGAGATCGAGGGTGAAATGGGCGACATGCACGTCGGCCTCCAGGCCCGTCTGATGTCGCAGGCACTGCGTAAGATCACCGGTAACATCAAGAACGCCAACTGCCTGGTCATCTTCATCAACCAGATCCGCATGAAGATCGGCGTCATGTTCGGCAGCCCGGAAACCACTACCGGTGGTAACGCGCTGAAGTTCTATGCCTCGGTCCGCCTGGACATTCGCCGTACAGGTGCGGTCAAGGACGGTGACGAGGTGGTCGGCAGTGAAACCCGCGTCAAGGTCGTAAAAAACAAGGTATCACCTCCGTTCCGTCAGGCTGAATTCCAGATCCTTTACGGCAAGGGCATCTACCGCAACGGCGAGATCATCGATCTGGGCGTGCTGCATGGCTTGCTGGAAAAATCCGGTGCCTGGTACAGCTATCAGGGCAATAAGATCGGTCAAGGTAAGGCTAACTCGGCGAAGTTCCTTCAAGACAATCCGGAAATCGGTGCGACTCTGGAGAAGCAGATCCGAGAAAAATTGCTGGCCACCTCGCCAGGTGTCAAAGCTCAATCGTCTCGCGTTGCCGAAGATGATGTGGCCGAAGTCGAAGACGCCGACATCTGATCGAAGTCATGCCGCTAGAACTGGATACGCCCGTCGCTGTTCGGCGTACTGCAATGGACCTGCTCGCGCGTCGCGAGCATGGTCGAGTCGAGCTGACGCGCAAACTGCGTCAGCGCGGCGCTCCTCCTGAATTGATAGAGGCTGCTCTTGACCGCTTGACGGAAGAAGGGCTGCTTTCTGAATCTCGATACCTTGAAAGCTTTGTTTCGTATCGTGCCCGCTCAGGGTATGGGCCTTTGCGCATTCGCGAAGAGCTCGGGCAAAGAGGGCTGCAACGTTCGGACATCGAACAGGCGCTTCGCGAGTGCGGTATCGACTGGCGGGAAAAACTGGAAGAGTCCTGGCGGCGCAAGTTCTCTGGGCAATTTCCGAAAGATGCCCGTGAGCGAGGGCAGCAAATGCGCTTTTTGAGCTATCGAGGGTTTCCTCCTGAACTGATCGGCCGGTTGCTGAGTGGCAAAGGCGCTTACGACGACTGACGGTGGTTCGCACCTTCGGCAAGAAGGCCGACAGCAGCGGCGGATTGATCGCTCGCTGCCCCGGCATCTCTTGCTGTCATAAGCAAGCTTCAGTTGGTATTCAGTGTCTCCCGCTCACGAGCGGTTGGAGGCTGTAAAGGTTTCGCCCAGTTTTCGCTTTGGTTGAGGTAGTCGACCAAGGCACGCAGTCGACCGTGGTCGCGTCCATTGAACTTGAACGCCAAGCGGGTGAGATGGCTGAACTGCTCATCATCGTATTCATCTTGATGGCTGTATTGCTTGAAGTCCTCGCTCAGGCACACATCGGCAAACCCCCGCTGCAGGTTCAGTAAGGCGGTCTCGCTAAGCGCGTGATGCATGCGAATCACGAACGTGTTTTTCAACCAGCGGCTCGAATGGAAGTTGCTGTAGAAGTGGTTGATCTCATCGACCGCTTCATCAGCGCTGTGCACCAGTTTCAGCAGGTTCAGGTCAGTAGGCAAAATGTAGCGGTTGCCTTCCAGCTCCTGCTTGATGAAATTCAGCGCACCCTCCCAGAAGGTCCCCTCCGGTGTATCCAGCAGGACGATGGGAACCAGGGGGCTTTTTCCTGTCTGGATCAAGGTCAGCACCTCCAACGCCTCGTCCAGCGTACCGAAACCGCCAGGGCACAGTACTAGCGCATCCGCCTCCTTGACGAAGAACAATTTGCGCGTGAAGAAGAAATGGAAGGGCAGCAGGTTGCCGGTGCCGTCGACGGTGGCATTGGCGTGTTGTTCGAAGGGCAGGGTGATATTGAAGCCCAAGCTGTGATCCAACCCTGCGCCTTCGTGCGCGGCCGCCATGATCCCACCACCGGCACCGGTGATGACCATCAGGTCGGAGGCCGCGAGCTTCATTCCCAGCTCGCGGGCGAGCGCGTACAGGGGGTGCTCGATGGGTGTCCGTGCCGATCCGAAGACCGTGACCTTGCGACGGCCACGGAACTGTTCGAGCACCCGGAACGCGTTGTCCAGTTCGCGTAACGCTTGCAGAACGATTTTCGCATTCCAGCGATTTCGATCGTCCTGAGCCATGCGCAGCACGGTCAGCATCATGTCGCGGTAGAGCGGAAGGTTAGGGCTGTCAGGGGCGAGGAGCGCGAGCTGTGCTTCGACCTGGCGTGTGAGGTCCAGCCCATTGCTTTGAAAGTGACGCGACAGCGCGTCGTTGGGTACGTAAGGCATTCAGACTTTCTCCTTGTGCAGAATCATCGACCCTGGCATTCATCACAGGATCACGACGCTTCATGCGTCGCTGCCGATCGCCTTTGCAGGCGCGCTACAGATACGGGGTGGCGATAAAAGATACGCCACGCTGATTCTGCTTATGTCCTTGGTTGGAAAGAAAACATTGATCGTAAAGACAACGACAGGCAACCCCCCTTTGCCTTGGATGCGTGACGAAACGTGACTGTTCGCTGAAAACTTCATGGCTTGATGATGTGCCCGATGCCTTTGGCTGGCAACGGCTCTTTGCACATCGCTATGAATGTTGCACGTTCAGGCGATCGCAATGTGGCCAGAGGGGTCGATTGACTGATGGCGGTGGCCAACGACGACAGATTGATCGGTAGGGGCGCTCAAGCGACAAGGGCTGCGCGCTGGAAATGACGCAGCCGCCGCTTGGGGGACTGGTTTACTTCTTCTTGGCAGGTTGCTGCGCAGCGCAGTCGGCAGCGGTCAGTTGCTGAGTGGTGATCGGGCGATTGGTCTTGTATTCCCTGAACTCGTAACGTAACACCGCGCCCTTGGCCAGCAATTGGCGGAAGCCAGGATTGCGGCACACGCTGGTGCCCAATTGGCGACCCATCAGCTCGGGGTTGTCCCGCATCTGCTGCGCTTGCCCGGCCTGCACGCTGAGGTGGTTGATCAGGATGCGACCATTGACGGTGTAGCCTTCGTCAAGGATGTCTTCGCTGATGGCGTTCGGTTTGCCGACGTTGCTTTTCGCCGCGACTTGTTCCAGCTCTTTATTCAGTTCGTAGTCCTGCTTGGATGCCGCTTGGGCGCACAGCGGAGCGACGAGCAAAAGCGTGAGGGCGGGGGCGATGAGGCGCAGCATTGGATTCTCCTGGGGCAGTGAACGTCGTTGGACCGGTGGCCGGCACGGGCGTTCACCGATGACTGGGACTTTCAAGGCCGAGCAGTATAGGTGAGTCGCCTTGGCGGACACCAGTGAACCGGGCACCTCTGGTAGACTGCGCCGACTTTTCCACTGCCGGATGTTCGTCTTGCTGTTGCCTTATCGTCGCTCCGTTCCCGTGCCTGGGGGAATTGCCCCATGAGCCATGCCGTCTCGCGCCTGCGCGCCGAACGACTGGCTCGCAGCACGAAACCCTTTATCGCCCGAGGGGCACGTGCTCCGAGATGCCCAGGCTGTCGGGTCATCGAAAGCTACTGCCTTTGCCAATGGCGGCCAACGGTCGAGGCAAAGTCGGCGGTCTGTCTGCTGATGCATGACACCGAACCGCTCAAACCGACCAACACAGGCTGGCTGATCGCCGACGTCATTCGGGACACCGAGGCGTTCGGTTGGTCTCGGACCGAGGTGGACGCGAAGCTGCCAGCGCTGCTGGAAGACCCTCAATGGCAGCCTTACATCGTGTTTCCCGGTGAGTTCGTGGCAGATGAGCGGGTGGTCAGCGAAGTGCAACTGGCGCCCGGCAAACGACCGCTCTTCATTTTGCTCGACGCGACCTGGCCGGAAGCCCGCAAGATGTTTCGCAAGAGCCCGTATCTGGATCGGCTGCCGGTGCTCAGTCTGGCGCCCGAGCAGATGTCCCGCTATCGCTTGCGCCGTTCCAAACGCGACGATCACTTCTGTACCGCGGAAGTCGCCGCGTTGTGCCTGGAGCTGGCGGGCGATCAGCAGGCGGCAGCCGTACTGGACGCCTACCTGGATGTCTTCAGCGCCCACTACCTGGGGGCCAAGTATCAGTTACCGATTGATCCGAATGACGCAGCGCACCGGTATTTGACGGCGTTTCTATAAATACTGCCGGGGGAAACGCCTGCGCATGCCGCACTTCGCGACACCCGAACCTTTCCCCAGCCCTATGCTTTGCGCGGCCACAGTTGCGCCAACAGCATCCCGGCCAGCATCAGCGTGCAGCCGATGTACCCGCGCAACTGCAGGGCTTCGCCGAGAATCCAAGCGCCGACGATGGCAGCGAACACAGCTTCCAGGGACAGGATGATCGCCGCATGGGAGGCAATCGCGTCTTTTTGTGCGACGACTTGCAAGGTGTATCCAATGCCCACAGCGACCACGCCGCCGTAGAGCAGGGCAGGGCCGGCGGCGATGATCGCCCGGAGGATGATCGGCTCGAAGATCAGTGCCAGAATCAGGCTCACCACCGAACATGTCACGAACTGCAGAAATGCCAGGCGGATCGGATCGTGCCGTCCAGCGAATAGGCTGACCAGGATCACATGCCCGCCCCAGACAAAGGCGCCTATCAGTTGCAGCCAGTCGCCGCGTGACACTTCGAAGTGGTCGCCCACGCTGAGCAAGAACATCCCCGACACCGCCAGCAGGCAGCCGAGCCAGGTGCCCATTCCAGTCTTGTGGCCGAGCAACAGGCCCAGAAGCGGAACTACAATCACGTACAGCCCGGTGATGAAGCCTGAGTGGGTGACGCTGGTGAACAGCAGGCCGACTTGCTGCAGATTGATGCCCAGCGCCAAGGCGACTCCCATCACCACACCGCCTCGCAACAGGCCCGGAGTGAACAGTGGTTCAGTGCGCGCTGCGTTGCCCGGCCGGCGCAGCATCAATGGCAACAGGCAGATCGAGCCCAATGCGAAACGCAGCCCGGAATACAGGTAGGGACCGACATGGTCCATACCGGCGGTCTGCGCGACGAAGCCGCTGCCCCAGATAAAGGCGGTGAGCAGCATGAGCAGGTCTGCTCGCAGGGCGTGTTTTCGCATGATGGGCCTCGGCGTTATCGGGGCCGCGAACTTTGCCGCAAAGCGGCAGGCTTGACCACCCCGCCTTCGCTGGGCATTCTTGGCGCCGCGAGAATGCCTGAACGCCGCCATCTGTCTGCATCGGCACGAGGGTTTGCGTCAGATTGACGCATCGTGGAGGCCGGCATCCAAATGCCCTCGCGAGCGCCGAACGCCTCCGCGCTCATTCATCAACAGGATCATGACATGACCTACGAAATCCTGATCGCCGATGACCATCCCCTTTTTCGTGGCGCGTTGCGTCAGGCTTTGAGCCTGGGCCTGGGACCCGATGTCCGCTTGGCCGAGGCCGAGAGCATTGCCGATCTGGAAGACCGGCTGACGCAGAAGTCGGACTGGGATCTGGTCCTTCTGGATCTCAACATGCCGGGCGCCTACGGTTTTTCGGGATTGGTGTTGCTGCGCGGTCAATACCCTCAGGTCCCGGTCATGATGGTGTCGGCGCAGGAAGAGGCGTCGGTGGTGGTCAAATCTCGCGAGTTCGGCGCCAGTGGCTTCATCCCGAAGTCCAGCTCGCTGGAAACCATTCAGGAGGCGGTGCGCAAGGTCTTGAACGGGGATGTGTGGTGGCCGGCGCAGGTCAATGAGCGTATCAGCGTGTCGGCCGAGGCCAAGGCGGCCAGCGAAGGCCTGGCGAGCCTTACGCCTCAGCAGTTCCGCGTTCTGACCATGGTCTGTGAAGGCCTGCTCAACAAACAGATCGCATACGAACTGAATGTCTCGGAAGCCACGATCAAGGCCCATGTGACGGCGATCTTCCGTAAACTCAACGTGCGCACCCGAACGCAGGCTGCGCTGTTGCTGCAGCAGCTTGAGTCGATTTCGCCGACTGGCTGAGCCCGGCGCATTTTCCGGGCTTACATCGGCGGCTCTTCACACTTTTTTGACCGCTGTTGCACTAGCCTCCACCCCTTTCATTTTCAGTAGTTTCTTTATGACGTCGCCTTTCAAGGGCCAGACCGGCCTCAAACGTATCCTTAACGCTTCCGGCTATTCACTCGACGGTTTGAAGGCGGCCTTCCAAGGCGAGGCGGCTTTTCGCCAATTGGTCCTCCTCAACGTCATCCTGATTCCCGTGTCGTTTCTGTTCCACGTCAGCCGCGCAGAGCGGGCGATCCTGGTCGCTGTTTGTCTGCTGGCGTTGATCGTGGAGTTGCTGAATTCGGCGATTGAAGCGGCGATCGACCGGATCTCCCTCGACCGGCACCCGCTGTCCAAGAATGCCAAAGACATGGGCAGCGCTGCCCAATTCGTGGCGCTGAGCATGATTGCAGTGGTCTGGGCACTGATTCTGTTGGGGTAAGGCTCGGTGCGGAATGCGCTGCCCTATGGCGGTTGAGTAGGCACGCGCGATGCGAACCCCGGTGCGCTTGACGTCAGGCAATGCTCGGCAGCACGATCTCGTCGCTGCGGCGCACACCTGCCGTCAATGACCGGCACAGTTCGAGAAATTCGCGAATGGCGTTGGTCTGGTACTTCTGCTTGTGCCAGATGAAGTAAAACTGCCGCGTCAGGTCCAGCTCCGGCGTTTCCACGGCCACCAGGCTCCCTCGGCGAAAGGCATCGCGCAACGCCAGCCGGGAAATGCAGCCAATCCCCAGACCCGACTCCACCGCGCGTTTGATCGCTTCGGTGTGCTCCAGCTCCAGGCGCACGTTCAGGCTGTTGAGATGGTGCCGCATCGCCTGGTCGAAGGTCAGTCGCGTGCCGGATCCCTGTTCCCTGAGAATCCACGCCTCGTGGGTCAGCTCCTGCAATGTGGCCTGGCCGCGCTTGGCGAGCGGATGCTGGGGCGCGCAGAACACGACCAGCTCGTCCTCGACCCAAGTCTGCACTTCGATGTCGGGGTGGCCGCAGTCGCCCTCGATCAACCCCAGGTCGATCTCGTAGTGCGCCACCTGCTGAACGATGTTGGCCGTGTTTTGCACATGTAACTTCACATGGCTTTCGGGATGGCGCTGCATGAAGTTGCCAATCAGCAAGGTCGCCAGGTAGTTGCCGATGGTCAGCGTAGCGCCCACGGCCAGCGAGCCGAATCCTGACTTGCCATTGAGCAGGTCTTCGATTTCCTTGGCCTGATCGAGAAGGGCAACGGCCTGCGGCAACAGCTGGCGGCCGGTGGCGTTCAGGCTCAGCCGTTTACCCGCACGATCGAACAGTTGGCAACTGGATTGCCGCTCGAGTTCGGTCAATGACGTGCTGGCCGCAGATTGCGACAAAGACAGCTGCACGGCTGCCCTGGAAACGCTTTCCTGCTGGGCGACGGCGACGAAAACCTGCAACTGGCGGAGAGTAAATCGCATATCTATATAACCGATAACCCATATCTTGATAATTCAGTTAACAGATATTGTGTCTGCCACTAGAATGTCGCGCAATGGCGCTTTCACTGGCGCATGCAAATTTTCAGGAGTTCCCACGTACCATGAGCAACATGAATCACGAGCGTGTCCTCAGCGTTCATCACTGGAACGACACACTCTTCAGTTTCAAGTGCACCCGTGATCCAGGCCTGCGTTTCGAGAACGGTCAGTTCGTCATGATCGGTCTGCAGCAGCCAAACGGGCGCCCGCTCATGCGTGCCTACTCCATCGCCAGCCCGAACTGGGAAGAGCACCTGGAGTTCTTCAGCATCAAGGTGCCGGATGGCCCGCTGACGTCCCAGCTGCAACACCTCAAGGAAGGCGACGAGATCATCATCAGCAAAAAGCCGACCGGCACCCTGGTGCTGGACGACCTCAAGCCTGGCAAGCACCTGTATCTGCTGAGCACTGGCACGGGCCTGGCCCCCTTCATGAGTGTCATCCAGGACCCGGAAACCTATGAGCGTTTCGAAAAGGTCATCCTGTGCCACGGCGTGCGGTACGTGAATGAGGTCGCGTATCGCGAATTCATCACCGAACACCTGCCGCAGAACGAATTCTTCGGCGAAGCCCTGCGCGACAAGCTGATCTACTACCCGACCGTCACTCGCGAGCCGTTCGAAAACGAAGGCCGTCTGACGGACCTGATGCGCAGCGGAAAGTTGTTCCGCGACATCGGGCTGCCGCCGATCAACCCTCAGGATGACCGCGCCATGCTGTGCGGCAGCCCGAGCATGCTCGACGAAACCAGCGAGGTGCTGAACAGCTTCGGTCTGACCGTTTCGCCCCGTATGCGCGAGCCGGGTGATTACCTGATCGAGCGCGCGTTCGTCGAGAAGTAATCCCCCCTGCCTGCCGGCAAGAGCAGGCTTCGAATCCGACCCCGTCGTGGACGACCGCCTCGCTCAGTGAATGCGCGGGCCGGTTGCCCGCGATTGAGTCAGTACAGGCACCGGTTTCCCGAGGTCTGAAAAAAACCGCCTGGAGGTCACGGACCAGGCGGTTTTTTTGTCGGCGGAAAAAGGGTCGCGCGCCTGGCTTCAGCGAACCGGCTCAGACCATTGGAAGAAGCCAAAGCTCTGTGCCGGTCTAGCTTTCGGAGAGAACCACCTCAAGCACCCTGATTTGCCCGGCTTGCGGATAATGCCAGCGCACATCCACATCCCAGAACCGTGCCCCATAGCGTCGATCGGGTGCGGGTTGCTGATAGGCGGGCCGGGGGTCCTGGGCCAGGCACTGTTCGATCAGTTCGACCAACGGCTCGTTCAAGCGCAACGCATGGTCCCGCGCCTGTTGCAGAGCGGCGTCGCCCCATGCGACCGGGATGAGTTCAGGCGCCGCCGCCGCCATGTCATTGCGTGCCTCAGGAATGATGTCGGCGTAGGGCACATAAGGTTTGACGTCCAGCACGGGGGTGCCGTCCAGTAAGTCGATCCCCGACAGCCACAGGCGATCGGGCTCGACCCTCTCCAGCTTGACCACGGATTGACCGATCCCATTGGGTCGGTGGGTGGCGCGGGTGGCGAACACCCCCATGGCCTGATTCCCGCCCAGGCGCGGAGGGCGCACCTTGAGGCGAGGGGTGGCCTCCAGCGCTTCGTGGAACAGGAACAGCAGCCAGACATGACTGACATGTTCCAGCCCTTGCACCGCCTCGCCTTGATCGAAAGGCGCCACCAGTTCAAGAACGCCGCGGGCCGCCGGTGCCAGGCTCGGTTGGCGGGGGATGGCGAACTTTTCCTTGAAGCAGGAGCGGACGAAACCAATGGGTGAGACGCTGTAGGTCTGGTTCATCTCAAGGCCGAAAGATTCAACCGCGAATGCGCAGGGTCAGGCCACGCAGGAAGTTGCGCAGCAGTTGTTCGCCACAAGGCCGGTAGTTGTTGTGGCCCGGTTTGCGGAACAACGCGCTGAGCTCGGGTTTGGAGATGGGAAAATCGGACGCCTGAAGGATGGCGAGCAAGTCTTCTTCCTTGAGCTCGAACGCCACCCGCAGTTTCTTGAGGATGATGTTGTTGGTCATGGGCAGCTCGATCGGCAGCGAGGGACGGGTTTCATCCTTGCCCCGCTTGAAGAACACCAGCCCGTCGAGGAAGTACGCCAGGACTTCGTCGCTGCACGGCTCGAAGCCGTCCTCTTCTTCCTTTTTCGTGTAGGCGATGACCTGTGCCTTGGTGGTTTCAAGGCCGCCGAGTCGGATGATGTCCGCCAACTTGCCATCGCTGATATCCAGCGTATAGCGAATGCTGCGCAGTACGTCGTTGTTCATCATGATGCATGTGTCCTGATCAATCGGTGCAAGCACGCGCAACCCAGTGCGCCGTGCCCAAAGCGGGGGGTTAAAACTTTTCCTTGTCGGTCATATAGCGCCATTGTCCCTCGGGCACTTTGCCGATGGACACGCCGCCGACCCGAATCCGCCGCATGGAGAGGATCTTGAGCCCCACCGCTTCGCAAAGCTGGGCGATGACGCCGGGCTGTGGATTCTTCATGGCAAAGCGCAGGCGCGTCTCGTTCTGCCAACTGGCTTTGACTTTAGGCAATTCCTTGCCCTTATGCATCAGGCCGTGGTTCAGGCGATTGAGACCATGAGGCGCCATCTGGCCGTCGACCTCCACGACATATTCCTGTTCGATCTTGCTGCGGTCGTCGGTGAGTTTGCGCAGAACTTTCCAGTCCTGGCTGAACACCATCAGCCCGCTGGCGTTGGCCTGGAGGGTCGAAATCGCTTCCTGCCTGAGGAAGTGGCCCTTGAGCGGGCGCGTGCCAGCGCTGTGCTCCGCCGAAAGAGAGGCCGGGGAAACAAGCTGCAGGGCCGCTTCAGCGCTCATGCCGACAGGCACGTTAAGTAGGAGGGTCACCGCCTCCGGTTTTTCGGCACGTGCGCCGGGCATCAGCGCAACGGCTTGTTTATCGACTTTGAACTGCGGCTCGTCGATCACAACGCCATCCACGGTGACCCAACCCCCCTCGATGAACAGCTCGGCCTCGCGGCGGGAGCAGCCGACGAGTTCGATGAGGCGTTTGGAAAGGCGAACGGGGTCAGTCATGAGAAAAGCCGTGGGGAAGGAAAAGGTGCCTATTGTACCCATGCATCCACCGTTAATCGCGGCAACATTGAAAATGACCGGCCGATGGGCCTCCATTCGAGGGATTTTCCAGGGGCGACTCATGTCTGCTCTTGATTCCTACCTTGTCCGGAGCATTCTCATGACCAAATGGCTACCCGCATTGCTGATGAGCGTCAGCCTGCCTTTACTGGCGGCTCAGGCGCCGTCCTATGGGCCGCAACTGGAAGGTTTTCAATACCCGTTCCTGGCGCAGAATTTCAGCTTCGAATCCCAGGGCAAGCCCGTGCAAATGGGCTACATGGACATCAAGCCCAGCGGCGCGCCGAACGGTCGCAGCGTGGTGATGCTGCATGGCAAGAATTTCTGCGGGGCCACATGGGAGGGCAGCATCAAGGCGCTGACGGCGGCGGGATACCGCGTCGTAGCGCCGGACCAGATCGGCTTCTGCCGCTCCAGCAAGCCTGCCGATTACTCGTACACCTTCGAACAACTGGCGCAAAATACCGAGGCGCTGCTGACCCATCTGGGTATTGATCATGTGACGGTGATCGGTCATTCCATGGGCGGCATGCTGGCCACTCGGTTTGCCCTGATGTACCCGGACAAGGTCGACCAGTTGCTGCTCGTCAACCCCATCGGCCTTGAAGACTGGAAGGCCAAGGGCGTTCCGGACCGCAGCTTCGAGGAGTGGTACGCACGCGAGTTGAAGACCAGTGCCCAGAGCATTCGCAAGTATCAGCAATCGACGTACTACGCCAACGAGTGGCGCCCGGAATTCGATCGTTGGGTCGACATGCAGGCGGGCATGTTCAACGGCAAGGGCAAGGAAGAAGTGGCCCGCGCATCGGCGCAGACCTACGGCATGATCTTCAATCAGCCTGTGTTCTATGACTTCGAGAAGCTGAAGATGCCGACCGTGCTGTTCATCGGTCAGAAAGACAACACTGCCATCGCCAAGGACGCGGCTCCTGAAGCACTTCGCAAGACCTTGGGCAATTATCCGGAACTCGGAAAGGCCGTTGCCCGGCGCATACCTCAGGCGACCCTCATCGAATTTGCAGGGCTGGGCCATGCGCCGCCGATTCAGGACCCGCAGCAGTTCAATCGCGTCTTGCTCGAAAGCCTCGAACGCTAACGCGATCAGGACAGCGCGGAGCCTCTTCCGCATCGAGCGGCTGACAGCCTATGCGTCAAGTGGCGACATGCGGACGACTGAGTGTCGAGCGTTTTCATACGTACAGGGAGGGCAGGGCGCAGTTGTAAAAAAACTGTGCAGAACGTACAAAGTGCGCCCACGAAATCCTCTCTGGAGCGTCACTGTCGATGACCACTTCGATCCGACCGGCAAGCGGCCTGTCTCGCCGTCTGCTGCCGTTGAGCATGGCTTTCGCTTCGCCATGGCTCGCCGCTCAGGAAGCGGAACCGTTGACGCTGGATGCGGTGGAGGTCTCAGGCGATGCGTTGTCGGTTTATCAGGCGGACAGTGCCTCGGTCGGTGGCTTCAATGAGCGGCCGTTGCGTGACACGCCCGCTTCGATTTCCGTATTCGGCGAAGCTCGCCTGAAGGATCAGCAGGCAAAGCTGCTCAGCGAGGTCCTGCGCAACGACGGCTCGGTGGGGGATAGCTACGCCCCGGTGGGCTATTACGAAAACTTTGTCGTGCGGGGTTTTTCCCTCAACGCGGCCAACAGTTACCGGATCAATGGCCGCAGCATCACCGGCGAGCAGAACGTCGCGCTGGAGAACAAGGAACAGGTCGAACTCCTCAAGGGACTGTCCGGCTTGCAGAGTGGCGTTTCGGAACCCGCAGGGGTGGTCAATTACAAAACCAAGCGACCGCAAGACGTGCGCTCGGTGACGGTCTCCACCAACGAGCACGGAGAACGCTACATCGCCACCGATGTCGGCGGCTGGTTCGGCAGTGAAAAGCAGTTCGGCCTGCGGGCCAATGTCGCCCACGAGGATATCCGCTCCTACGTCGAGCACGCCGATGGTCAGCGAGACTTCGCCTCCCTGGCCTTCGACTGGAACATCGACGATCGGTCTACCTTGCAGTTGGATGTCGAATACCAGACCAAGGAGCAGCGTTCGGTACCCGGCTATCAACTGATCGGCGGTACGGAGCTGCCTCACGACGCCTCACCGCGAAAGCTGCTGGGGTATCAACGTTGGTCGAATCCGGTGGGGATCGACTCGCTCAACATGAGCGGTCGTTACGAATACCGGTTCAGCGATGACTGGAAGGCCAGCCTCAGCGCCTCGCGCAGCCGTGTGGTGATCGATGATTACAGTGCCTTCGCCTATGGGTGTTACTACCAGTCAGATTGCCCGGCCACACCGGTTACCGGGCATTTCAACACGGACGGCGGTTACGACATCTACGACTTCCGCAGCCCCGACGACACCCGTCGCAACGATGAAGTCGAAGCCACGATGACCGGCCTCTTCAAGACCGGTGGGCTTGAGCACGAGGTGACGTTCGGTACCAGTGCCTGGCGTAGAACCGTTGATACCCGGCCTTATTTCAGCGAGTACGTTGGATCGGGGAACATCGGGCAACCTCCGCCGACGTTTGCACCGTCGGAGCGTCCGGCAGGGCATACCGAAAGGCGTCTGGACAGCCGCCAGTACGGGCTGTTCGTCACTGACAGCATTCGCTTCGACGAGCACTGGCAGACCGTGCTCGGCGGCCGGCAGGTGCGCCTTGATGAAAAAGCCTACAACGAAGATGGCAGTGACAATCGCCACACCGAGCGTTCCATTTTTCTCCCCCAAGCGGCGCTGATCTACAAACCGGTTGACGACCTTTCGCTGTACACCCAATACAGCAAAGGGATTTCTCAAGGGGGCACGGCATCGGTATTCGATACCAACGCCACTGAAATTCTCGCGCCGACGCTTTCCCGCCAGTTGGAGGCAGGCGTCAAATACGACTGGCGCCGCATGAGCTTTACTGCTGCGCTGTTTCAAACCCGACAGGCTTATCAATATTCGAAGCCGGGTGATGACGGCTCCCTCACCTTCGTCCAGCAAGGTCAGCAAAAGAACACCGGGCTGGAGCTCAGCGCCAACGGTTGGCTCACCTCGCAGTTGCAGATCGCTGCCAGCGTCGCAGCGATCAAGGCGCGGGTGGAGAACAGTGGCACCGCAGCTTATGAAGACCATCAAGCGATCAACGTGCCCAAATACCGCGGCAGCCTGTCGGCGGACTACAGCCTGCCGATTCCAGGTTTGGCGTTACTGGGCGGCATGCAATACAGCGCCAGCAAATACGCCAACCGCGAAGGTTCGGTCAAAGTCGATGACTACACAGTGTTCAATGCAGGCAGTCGTTACACCACTCGCATCGACGGCTACGACACCGTATTTCGCCTGACCGTCGACAACCTGTTCGATAAACGCTACTGGCGCGACGTCGGCGAATACCTGGGCGACGACTACCTATTCCTCGGCGCGCCACGCACCGCGCGGCTTTCGGCGACGGTGAGCTTTTGAGTGACGCGTTTCAGTGCTCGTGTGCAAGCTGTTGTGAGGCGAGCTTGCTCGCCCAGGCGCTATTCGTTCTTGGGCATTTCACGAAAAGCAGGGCCCCAAACCTGCCGACTGCAGCACGCCTCGCACCTTCCGGCCACGCGTGGAAAGGCGCATTCTGTCGTGTCGGCGTTTATAGGTCGTGCACGAACAAAGGTGTTCGTGCGTATGCTTCTGACGGAAACGCAACATGATCGAACTCAAACCAGGCTCTGTTTCTGACATCCCCAATCTGTGGTCGCTGCGCACGCGGGCAGTGCGACAGTTGTGTGCCGGTCACTATTCGCCCGAACAGATCGAGGCATGGAGCGAGTCGCCGCCCCCGCAATCCTATCTACGCTTGCTTGCTACCCACTGCGCCTTGATCGCCGAAGAAGACGGGCAACGTCTGGGCTACGGTATTCTGGATCGACAGACGGGCGAGGTGATCGCTCTGTTCGTCGAGCCTGTGCTAGCGGGCAAGGGCATAGGCAGGCGTTTGATGGAAGGCTTGGAGGGCATCGCCGCCGAGGAGCATTTCACCCGGCTCCACCTCTACGCTTCGTTGAATGCCGCCGACTTTTATCGCGCGATGGGATTCGTCGCGATACGGGACGAACATTATGAACACCCCAGTGGCATCTTTCTGCGTAGCCTGTACATGGAGCGCGAATTGTCGACGACGTCTCTGCACTGACAGCGGTTCGTGGCTGGCGACGCGTTTGCCGAACAGTGGCGTCAACAACGCTGGCATCGGCAACCATTGGCTTGCTAACGTGGGCAGGCCACTCGACTGGGGAATCGGGCCATGCCAGCACAGTACCCGTTGCAACGCCGCCTTGAGGATGGAAGGCCCTTGCTCATCACAGGGCCTGTGCAGTCGGCTCTCGATGACCGGCTGCACCGTTACCGCGAAGGGCAGTTGTGGGCTGTTCGACAGGGTGTGATCACCGCTGAACTGGATACGGGCAGTTGGGTCGTCCCTGCTCGGCGCATCGGCTGGATTCCCCCGGGGGTGGCCCATGCAGCGCGCGTCCATAATGCTGCTACCGGTTGCATGATCTACCTGCGTCCCGATCTGTGCCCGTTGTTTCCGACAACCCCGACGGTGTTCGACATGACGCCTCTGTCCAGCGCGCTTCTGGAACGTATTGCGCAATGGTGCGAGCAGCCTGGCGAACTCTCTGCGCCCCAGAACCGGCACCTGGATGTCCTGTTCGACGAATTGAAGATATCTCCCGCTCAGCCGCTGTTTTTACCCATGCCGAGCAGCCCCCATTTGGTGGGCATGACCCTGACCATCGTCGCGGACCCGGCCGACAAGACCAGCCTCGACGACTGGGCACGACGCGTGGGAATGTCGCGGCGCGGTCTGACCCGGCATTTTCGGGCAGAGACCGGTATGTCGTTGGTGCAATGGCGAATCGTCGCGCGGATGAAGCGAGCGGTGGAGTTGTTGGCCCACGGCGATAGCGTCAACCGCGTGGCGCAACGTCTGGGCTATGACAGCGTCAGCACCTTCATCACAGCCTTCAGCGCGCAGTTCGGGGCCACACCCGGCACATATGCCCTGTGATATGACCTGACTCCGGTTGTCTGTCAGCCGCCCGCATGGCGCCAGCTTTGTTATCCTGCGCGCCTTTGCCGCACCTGGCGGCTTTTTTCATCTGCCAAATGGGGTCGTCCATGACAGCCATTCTTCGACCGCGTCCACAACCGATCGGCCGCGGGGATTACAAGACCCTCGGCCTGGCGGCACTGGGCGGGGCGCTGGAAATCTACGATTTCATCATTTTCGTGTTTTTTGCGCTGACCCTGAGCCAACTGTTCTTTCCTCCGGACATGCCCGAGTGGCTGCGACTTTTACAAAGCTTCGGAATATTCGTCACCGGCTACTTGGCGCGTCCGCTGGGCGGCATCCTCATGGCGCATTTCGCCGACAGGCTGGGTCGCAAAAGGATGTTCAGCCTGAGCATCATGATGATGGCCCTGCCGTGCCTGCTGATCGGCCTGATGCCCACTTACGCTGAAATCGGGTATTGGGCACCGCTGGCGCTGCTGGGGCTGCGCGTGCTGCAAGGCGCAGCGGTCGGCGGCGAAGTGCCAAGCGCTTGGGTTTTCGTCGCCGAGCATGCGCCAAAGGGCCATCGTGGCTACGCATTGGGCGTGCTGCAGGCTGGTTTGACGTTCGGCTATCTGATCGGCGCCTTGACGGCGACCTGGTTGGCCAAGGTCTTCAGCCACGCGGAAATCCTCGATTACGCCTGGCGCATTCCGTTTCTCCTCGGCGGGGTCTTTGGCGTGGTCGGCGTATGGCTTCGTCGCTGGTTGAACGAGACGCCGGTGTTCATGGCCCTTCATGCCCAGCGGGAGGGGACGATCGAACTGCCGTTGCGCGCCGTGCTTCGCCGACACCGTCAATCGCTGCTGCCGGCCGCCTTGCTGACCTGCGTGCTGACATCAGCGGTAGTCACCTTGGTGGTCATTACCCCTACGGTGATGCAACAACGATTTGGCATGAGCCCCAGTGACACCTTCGCCCTGAGCAGCGTCGGCATCGTATTCCTCAATATTGGGTGTGTAATGGCGGGACGGCTGGTGGACCGCATCGGGGCCTGGCGCGGCGTCGTACTGTATAGCGTGCTACTGCCGCTAGGTGTGGGCCTGCTGTACGCCAGCCTGGTGATCCAGTGGCTCCCGGTCGGACTGGCGTACGCAGTGGCGGGGCTGGCCTGCGGCATTGTCGGCGTGGTGCCCTCGGTGATGGTCGGCTTGTTCCCTGCGGACATCCGCGTGTCCGGTATTTCGCTGACCTATAACGTCAGCTATGCCCTCTGGGCCAGCACCACGCCGCTGGCGTTGATCGCCTTGATGCCATGGAGCCCATGGGTTTGCGTAGTTTACTGCGCGATCATGGGCGCCGTGGGTCTACTGACCGCGATGTTCTTCGGTGTGCGTAAGCGGATGCAGGTCGACGACGGATTGCCTGCCGGGTGCGGGAACTGATCGCCAGGGCGTCCTTTAGTGACGCCCTGGGCGAGACTGCCCTTGGTAACGCAAAAATATTCGGTCAGGCCACACCTTGATACGCCGTCAGCCATTTCCTTTTTTGTGCCGCGCGACTTGCGCTGTTTCAGGGGAGTTGGTCGCTTTTTGCCAGGGTTGGATGGGTCCAGTTCGCTTCGCTATTCATTACCAATCAATTGTAACGAGTGATTGTAATTAGCATTCACTGCGTTTATCGTCGTCGCCCCAAACACGAACCCATCACTTCACGCGCATGTGTTGCGTAAATCGTTATTCGCGGTGTGGCGTATTCGTGTCTGCAATAAAAGGGGTGATTCCAGCGCAGAAGTTTTTCTGTTTACGTGTAGGAATAATTACCTGCTGCAGCGTTCTGACGGGCTGAACATCAGAATGTGAGCGGCGAGTTTGAACGCTGAAAAGAAGTGCTCGTCAACACCCTTTCGGTCCGACGGGCACCTAACACCATGGAGGGTCATCAGGAGCGATGGAGGCTCGTCAATGCAAGAGCGAGAGCATACGCGCAAGCGTCCCGGGCGCACCACGCCGCGAGAGTTTGAAGTGTTGAAACTGGTGCTGCTGGGCTACAGCAACAAGGACATTGCCCAACAACTGGGTATCAGTGATTACACGGCTCGCGATCATGTATCAGCATTACTGAAGAAGAACCAAGTAAAGAACCGCGCGCAGCTGATCGCCTTGCACGTTTCTGGCTCACGTAAGAAAAAACTGGAACACCCCTACATTTGACGGATTGTCTCGCAAAGTACTTTGCGCATAATGGGGTTATTTAAACCTTATAAATATTTTTAAACGGGTATGCATAAGTCGACATGCCTGCCGGATGTTTTGCTGACATTTAAACGCGGTCTTAAAGGCCGTACGGGTGCTGTCGGGCAGCGGCACAGCTCACCGGTCAAAAAGAGGGTCGTCGAGTTATTCGCATGGCCGGACGGTAACCGGCTGTCATTGATCGAGGCGTGCCTCGGTCGCCTGGTGCTGCGCCGTTATTCAGGATTCAACCAACTACAAGGAAAGACACGATGACAACCGGTAAACCGCTCCACGATCCCCGTCTGAGCGCCGAGCCCCATTGCCCTGTCGATGAAGACCCGGTCACGGGGGGCTTTCACAGTCTGGTGCACGAGCAGGCGTCGTATGGCATCGCCAATCTCATCGAGTTGCATCGACGGTGGATGGGGCCGCAAGGATTGTTCGCCACGTTTGATACAGAAATCGAACGGATGGGGCGCCAAGCACCGAGCCTTCAGGACATGCAATCTCTCGAGTGTCCCGAGCGCGCGCAGGCCGCAGAAAGGGCGCTGGCTTTCGCTCTCGGCAAAAGCCAGCGCAGAGTCGATACCCCGAATCCCCTGGGTGGGTTTTCCAGAGAGGCACTGTGCTGCATCGCATTCGGCTCGGATTCGGGGTACACGTTGGTGGAGCGCTACACCGCCTATGAGGCTATTCGCGAGTATGATTCGGCGTTTTTCATCAAGCTGATTGCGACCACGCGCGGCGTATCGGAACGGCGTATCGTCTTCCGCGGCCTGCTTGAGCACTATGATCGTTTGACACCTTTGGAAAAGTGCATCTTTCCGGTGGGCTACCGTGCGGTCCAAGCGGCGCATCTGGAACGCGAGGAGGCTGTGAATGGCAAGTGGATGTTCGAGGACGACGTCGCCACATTGCTCGAAAAGCTGTCGCCTTTGGAATTGCTGAAACAGGTCATGGCGTCTGCGGCCCCTCGGCAGGAGTCACATAAAATGCCGTCTGTGCCCTAGGCGTGCTGACCCCCTGCGCCCCATTGTCCGCCGGTTCAAGCGCCTTACCGTGAGGCTGAGCTGCCCATCTGTCGTGGTCGATTTACCTGCAATCTGTCTATGGACGGGCGGGCGGCGTTTGGCTGAAATGCATCTGTGTACCGGAATGCCACCGGGTAAGCCACTTCAGCCGATACCGAGTAGGACCGCCAATGCCCGAACTCTCTAACCTGGTCGCGTTTTCCCTGATTTCGCTGGGTATGGTCCTGACACCTGGGCCGAACATGATCTATGTGATCTCGCGCTCTATTTCGCAAGGCCGTAGGGCGGGTTTGATCTCCCTTTGCGGTGTGGGTATTGGCTTTCTCTTCTACATGCTGTGTGCCGCGTTCGGCATCACCGGCTTGGTGATGGCCGTCCCCTATGCTTACGACACACTGCGTGCAGCGGGGGCGCTGTATCTGCTGTACCTGGCCTGGCAAGCCGTCAGACCGGGTGGTCGTTCGCCCTTTCAGGTCAGAGACCTGCCGAAGGACAGCAACCGTCAGTTGTTCCTGATGGGCCTGCTGACCAATCTGTTCAACCCCAAGGTTGCCGTACTCTACCTCTCGTTACTGCCTCAGTTCATCACAGTCGGGAACGGTACCAGCGTGCTCAGCCAATCTCTGGTGTTGGGTAGCGCGCAGATTGGCGTCAGCTTGACTGTCAATGCGATGGTTGCGCTGGCTGCGGGGTCCATCGCTGCATTTCTCACCACCAAGCCGACCTGGGCCAATGTTCAACGTTGGATCATGGGGACCGTACTGTTCGGGTTTGCGGTGCGCATGGCGGCGGAAGGGCGCAGATAGCGCGCTGCGTCCACCGTTGAAAAGCAGCAGGCGTCACTTGCTTCCTGTTACCGCCTTGACCAACGCCCCGTGTGCCTTGGCGTCTTTTGCCAGCGAGATGACGTTGACCATTGCCGTCCGTGTGCCTGATGCAGCGGCGACGGTCGTGCTCAGGACCTTGCCGCCGTCGACGCTGCCTGAAATATCCAACTGACGCAGGCCGAGGCGTTTTCTGACAAGCTTCTTTTCCCCAAGTTTGGCGAAGTCCTTGTAGCTAGACTGCTGTTGGATAAGGGTTTCAGCAATGATGGTGTCCAGTGTTTCCGTATCGTTCGACGACGCCGTCTTGCCATCGGGCAACGGCGTTTCGGTGATGATAACCACGCGCTTGGCGGGCCTGTTCATGTACAGCGAGCCGATGACGCCCGCCGCCTTGGCTTTGTCGTCAATCTCCTCCATGGGCCCTTTGACATAGTCTTTGGGCAGGTAGAACACGAACTTGCCGCCGAGCATCGAGACTTTCTGCCCGCTGGGTTTTGCGGGGGTGGTTTTTTTAGCGGTGTGAGTGCTTTTGGTCGATTTGACAGGGTGCTTGGTATCGGTAGCCGCCTGCGCCCCCAGGACGCCCAGTGCCAACGCCAGGGCGGTGCAAGTCAAGGCCGATTTCAACGTGAACGAGGGCATGCCTACCTCTCAAATGCGACTTCCGAAATGGGTGAGCATTCTGCCTTAAGGGGGGACGCTGGGGGTAGGTTAAAGCCAGGGTGGTCTTGCCCGAGATCGGGTGCAGGCGCATCCAACCCTTGGTGTCATTGCGCCGACGTGTATGCGAACCCTGTTAGGAGGCCAAAAAAAAGCCGCTAGGGAAGCGGCTGAAGTTGGGAGCTTGCAGGGTTGTATCAGGAGCAGAGACGCAACCCCACGATGAAACAACGACAGAAACAACAGAGGCTGGAGGCCTGATACAGGTCAAGTGTGGTTTGCATTCTCCGCTTGAGGGGTTGAGGTGGATGCTTGCTGGCTGTTGTCCCGGCCTTTGGCGAGTGCGGCCATAGCCTCCTCGCGTCGCTCGACGTTTGCATGAAGCGCGTCGTTGCGCGCTGCGAAAGCGGGGGACTCTTCCGCAAGAACAATGGGCGATGCCATTAAAGAAGAAACAGCCAGTGCGCTGATAATGCTGAGGGTCTTGAACATTTGAATCAACCTTCTTGCGAGAGCAAGTTCGATTTGGTGAGGCCACTGTAAAAAGTCAATGGTCTCGAATCAAATGAAACCCCGTTAAATATTGATTAGCGAAAATGTTATGCAAATGAAAGGGAATTAAATGGTCTTTATAGGGGCGAAGATCGGGCGAATGCCTCGACACTTCGGAAACTCAGTGCAACCCCAGAAGTTTCCGCCAGCATTGGCACCGGTACGCGCGGTCTTTATCACCATCGTTTTGCGGCAAAACGGGCAGGCCGGTGCTTTCACAAGGGTGGGCGACTCAGTCGCGGGTGGTCGGATGACGGGTTCGCTCGCCTTTGGCGTTACATCAACAGGCTCCACACGCTCGGCGATTACCTCAACAGTGGGGCGCGGTTCGGGCTTTCTCGTCTGCACCATCCACTGCTTTAGCTCGGCACCATCCACTAACTGCACATTGCGCCCCGAGGCAAATTCCTGCGCTTGTTTGGTGAACTTCCCGCTCGTCACCACAAAACCGCCGACAGCACCTTCAGCCGCCATCGCACCGTATAACTCACGCACCACCGGCACGCCCACCTGAACGGAACGCCAATGCTTGCATTGCACCAAATAGGTCTCACCGTCCTTGCGAGCAACCAGATCAACGCCGCCGTCCGGGCCTTGTCCGCCGATCTCCTGCACCTTGAAACCCCGACGCCGCAACGCCTCGCCCACCAACAACTCAAACTCACGCCAAGAGAGGCTCAGCAACGCATTGCCGCTGGCAGCGGCTGTGGTGTCCAGCAGTTTTCGGCGTTTGTGCGCGTTCCAGAGCGAAGCTACAGCGCCACAGGCAAACACCAACGGCACGAAAAATTGCCCGAACGTTGCCATGCCGCGAAACGCAGACGTCGCGATGGCCACTTCGGCATGTCGGGGATCGAACGTCGCCGGCAGGGGAGCGCTGGCGATCGAATGCAGCCAGACCGCGAATAGCATCGAGAGGAGGGCGCTGATCCACCAAGGCAACTTGCTGACGAGAGAAATGAGCGCTTCTAAACCTGAATTTTTCCTGGCCATATCCGTGGTCCGCTCATCATCCTGGCGTAAAAAATTGAAGTACGAGCACCTAGGCACCGCAAGAGGCGCGCTTGCTCGCGACAATGCTGCGTGATCGAGTTGTTTGGCGTATTACTGATCCCTGTCAGGCCAGAACGAAGCGTCTGTGAGACCGTTGCTCAATCGGTCCAAGAAAGGCGCCATAGTGTACGCTGAAAAGATACTTTAGTGGCTCAATGATGCCATAGTAGAAGCGTGTGGCAATGTTCATCGACACACTAAGGAGCAGCCATTTTCCTGACGTGCCTGACGCTCTGGGTGCCACTGACTTATTCCACCCTTATTCATGCTGTCCTTCGATAGAGCATCGTGCTTCATCCAGCTGTTCGACGTCGTGTCATGCTTCGCTTCGGGTTGCGGATCTGTGCCTTGCTCGTCGCATCTTGTCAGCCTCGTAGACGTCTCTGCGTAGGACATGTCTGGATAGAAGGTAAGGGCTGTCTAATTCTGCCTTAACCACATGACTGGGCCCTAAGAATTGGCTCAGAATCCGGCGCCTCACCATTGCAGGGGCATGTCTGATGGAACAGGTAAGAAGCCAATACTACGGTCGCTTTAACCTGAGGTTTCAAAGACTCGGGTGGTGGTCTTGCGGGAAAACCGACACCAGCTGAGATCCCTCAATGTTTCCGATGTCGGCAAAATCAACCAGGCCATTCGCGACCCATTGGTTTCGCTCTACGACCGCATGCTTGCTCAGGATCGGCCGTGTGAAATGATCATCTCGGTCTCTGATCCGCTTACGCGAAAGCAGGCGGACTTATTCAACGACAGTAATGCATCTTTGACTCTTGCGGCTACTGCTCTAGGCCGTATGGCGTTTCCGGCGGGGTCAGGATTGAAGGATGCGGCGGGCTTTGCTTCTGGATTCAGCGTTGGCTCTGTATTGAGTAGACGTCACGCCGGAGACATCATTATCGCGCTGCAGCTCAAATAAATGGCGGTATCGGGCCCAATCCTCGGCAATGTCCCTCCTGATCGAGGCTCAGGGTGGAGTGACGATTGAATGACTGCCCCTATGCTTTTCGGGGTCTGTATGACGGTTCACTGGCTACTCGTATTCAAGCTCAAGCCTTGCATGGTGAGAAAGTGCGTGGGGTTGGTGTTTATATGCATTGGGGCGTTTGCGCTGTTCAAGCTCTCAGACTATAGCGAGGCCCAGTTCACGGTCCTTGTCGCGCTTACCTCATCGGGGCTCGCGCTGTTATTTGGTCGTGATCGCTCTAGAAAAGCAGAAGGTGAATCCTGATGCTTTTTCTTCTGATTACAATCCTATTCAGCGTCGCCTATTGCGTTCTTAACTGCAAACTCATACGCCGACGTCCGCGCAAATGGACGGGAGCTGCTCTCATAGCGGTGGGCTCCATATCGACCTATTCGCTCGACTCACATATGGAAGAAATGTTCATTTGGGGCTTTGTCGCAGCGTGGTGTATCGGGCTGGAGCTGTACTTCAACTGCGATAAATACAAAGGCTACTATTGATAGCACCAGACTCAACTCGCCAAGTCCAGGGGCAGATCGCTAATATCCTCTGATCGTCCCCACGCTCCGCGTGGGAACGCAGCCTCTGACGCTCTGCGTCCACTAGTACCACCGCTGCACCTCAATAAGCCCCGGCTGCCCCTGATAATCTCTGGCACTCGAATACCTCCAGTGCTCCCCGAGATCGACATACCCCGCTTCACAGGGTTGTGATGGATGTAATCGAGCTTTTGCCTCATCACGCTTTCGCTATACACCAACTCCGCGTGCGTCCCTTCCTGCCAGACCTGATACACACGGTTGACCTTGTGCGCGCATTTGGCGAAGCGCAGTCGTTTGAGCGTGCTTTCAGCGTTTGTAGTTTCGAGGTGTTCGATGATGTGTCGGGCTGTGAAGGATTTGAAGCGGGCGACTGATTTCGCGAGGTCTGGGGATTGGGCGAGGTAGTGCAGGTGGTTTTCGAGGACTACGTAGCCGTAAAGCCTGAGGCCTTGGTTAGCCTGTTGATACCGCCACGTGTTCAGCACGATTTCAACGAGGGTGGGTCGGGTGAAGAGGGGCAGCCATTCGACGATGGTGCACGTGAGAAAGTGGGGCTTTTCGACTTCGGTGATGGCATAGCGGCTTCGGGCCATGGCTCTTCCTTAATGTGAGGCTGGGCGCGGAGCGTTGAGGCTATTTGAGGTTTTGCAGGTTAGGGAGCGAATTAGCGTATCGAGGTGCTTCGGTGAGGCGACGCGGAGCGTCTATGGCTGCATTCCCACGCGGAGCGTGGGAACGATCAGTGGACTGTCAGTAATGATCGTTACCACGCTCCGCGTGGGAATGCAGCTTCTGACGCTCTGCGTGCGCTCCTTCATCGCAAACGAAAAGGGCCGCCATCGCTGGCAGCCCCTTTTTTCCAACCGTCGAAGCAAGATCAAATCAATCCCAGCTCAACGCACCACCGGTCTGATACTCAATCACTCGCGTCTCAAAGAAGTTCTTCTCTTTCTTTAAGTCCATGATCTCGCTCATCCACGGGAACGGGTTAGTCGTCCCTGGGTACTCTTCCTTCAAGCCAATCTGCGACAGGCGACGGTTGGCGATGAATTTGAGGTAGTCCTCCATCATCGCCGCGTTCATGCCCAATACGCCGCGGGGCATGGTGTCGCGGGCGTATTCGATCTCCAACTGGGTGCCTTGCAGGATCATTTGCGAGGCTTCTTCCTTCAGCTCAGCGTCCCACAGGTGTGGGTTTTCGATCTTGATCTGGTTGATCACGTCGATGCCGAAGTTCAGGTGCATGGATTCGTCGCGCAGGATGTATTGGAACTGTTCTGCGACGCCGGTCATTTTGTTGCGGCGGCCCATGGAGAGGATCTGGGTGAAGCCGCAGTAGAAGAAGATGCCTTCCAGCACGCAGTAATAGGCGATCAGGTTGCGCAGCAGCTCTTTATCCGTCTCGACGGTGCCGGTGTTGAATTCCGGGTCGGAGATGGCTCGGGTGTATTTGAGGCCCCAGGCGGCCTTTTTCGCGACCGACGGGATCTCGTGGTACATGTTGAAGATCTCGCCTTCGTCCATGCCCAGCGACTCGATGCAGTACTGGTAGGCGTGGGTGTGGATCGCTTCCTCGAAGGCCTGGCGCAGGATGTACTGGCGGCATTCTGGGTTGGTGATCAGGCGGTACACGGCCAGCGCGAGGTTGTTGGCCACCAGCGAGTCGGCGGTGGAGAAGAAGCCCAAGTTGCGCATGACGATGCGGCGTTCGTCGTCGGTCAGGCCTTCCGGGTTTTTCCAGAGGGCGATGTCGGCGGTCATGTTGACTTCTTGCGGCATCCAGTGGTTTGCGCAGCCGTCGAGGTATTTTTGCCAGGCCCAGTCGTACTTGAACGGTACGAGTTGGTTGAGGTCGGCGCGGCAGTTGATCATGCGCTTTTCGTCGACGGCAACGCGGGCGGCGGAGCCTTCGAGTTCGGCCAGACCTTCGGCGATGTCGAGTTTGTCCAGCGCGGCTTTGGCGCGGGCGACGGCGGCGGAGTCGTTGGCGCTGACGGCGCGTGCTTCCAGGGCTGCGGCACCACCGGCGCTGTCGAGTTTGTCCATGGCCGCTTCGGCGGCGTGGCCTGCGTTGGCACCTTTGACGGGTTCCGCGGCGTCTTCTTTGTCGAATTCGTCCCAGCTCAGCATGACGTTGAGTCTCCTGCGTGAGGGTCAGTGCTCATGACTGACCTGATGGATCTTGAGTGTTGGTTGCGTATCAGGCGTTGCACGCAAAGAACATGAAGTCTTGGGGATCTGTGCCCCTGATTTTGCTTTGTCTGACAGGCACTGCATGAAGAGCGCGAGTCTGAGCGATTGGCCGCTAGGCGCCGAGTTTTTTGGACCCAGAGCGTACGTCTGTACGTGAGGAGGCCAGAAAACTCGGCAATAACGCGGACGCCGCTCAGAATCGTGCGGCGTCCAGCGTGCTTATTGGCAAGCCTCGCAATCCGGCTCATCAATCGCACAGGCCTTAGGCACTGGCGCCGGTCCGGCCGGGGCCGCCTCGGTTGGACGTGGCGCCGCAAGTGCGGAGTCGTCCGGCCCGTGGCCGCCGCTGGAAACGGCGTTCAACTTGCCAGTGTTGATGGTCGATTTTTCGGTGCTGGTCGCGGCCAGGGCACGGAGGTAGTAGGTGGTTTTCAGACCACGGTACCAAGCCATGCGGTAGGTGACGTCCAGTTTCTTGCCCGATGCGCCAGCGATGTACAGGTTCAGGGATTGAGCCTGGTCGATCCACTTCTGACGACGGCTTGCCGCGTCGACGATCCAGCGGGCTTCGACTTCGAACGCGGTGGCGTAGAGGTCTTTGAGCTCTTGCGGAATGCGCTCGATCTGCTGAACCGAACCGTCATAATACTTGAGGTCGTTGATCATGACCGAGTCCCACAGGTCGCGCGCCTTCAGGTCACGAACCAGGTACGGGTTGATCACGGTGAACTCGCCCGAGAGGTTCGATTTCACGTACAGGTTCTGGTAGGTCGGTTCGATCGACTGCGAAACGCCGGTGATGTTGGCGATGGTCGCGGTCGGCGCGATGGCCATGATGTTCGAGTTACGAATGCCTTTCTGAACGCGGGCGCGCACCGGTGCCCAGTCCAGGGTCTCATTCAGGTCGACATCAATGTACTTCTGGCCACGGGCTTCGATCAGGATCTGTTGCGAGTCCAGTGGCAGGATGCCCTTGGACCACAGCGAGCCCTGGAACGTCTCGTAGGCGCCACGCTCATCGGCCAGGTCGCAAGACGCCTGGATCGCGTAGTAGCTGACGGCTTCCATGGAGCGGTCGGCGAACTCGACAGCTGCATCGGAACCGTAAGGGATGTGCTGCAGGTACAGCGCATCCTGGAAGCCCATGATGCCCAGGCCGACCGGACGATGACGGAAGTTGGAGTTCTTCGCCTGCGGCACGGAGTAGTAGTTGATGTCGATCACGTTGTCGAGCATGCGCACGGCCACGTCGACAGTGCGTTTGAGCTTGTCGGTGTCCAGCTTGCCGTCGACGATGTGGTTCGGGAGGTTGATCGACCCCAGGTTGCAGACCGCGATCTCATCCTTGTTGGTGTTCAGGGTGATCTCGGTGCACAGGTTCGAGCTGTGGACCACGCCGACGTGCTGCTGCGGCGAGCGCAGGTTGCACGGGTCTTTGAAGGTCAGCCATGGGTGACCGGTTTCGAACAGCATGGACAGCATCTTGCGCCACAGGTCTTTGGCCTGAATGGTCTTGAACAGCTTGATCTTGCCTGGGTACTCGGTCAGTGCTTCGTAGTACTCGTAACGCTCCTCGAACGCCTTGCCGGTCAGGTCATGCAGGTCCGGCACTTCGGAAGGCGAGAACAGGGTCCATTTGCCGTCGTCGAAGACACGCTTCATGAACAGGTCAGGAATCCAGTTGGCGGTGTTCATGTCGTGGGTACGACGACGATCATCACCGGTGTTCTTGCGCAGTTCGATGAACTCTTCGATGTCCATGTGCCAGGTTTCCAGATAGGCACAGACAGCGCCTTTGCGCTTGCCACCCTGGTTGACCGCAACGGCGGTGTCATTGACCACCTTCAGGAACGGGACGACGCCCTGGGATTTGCCGTTGGTGCCCTTGATGTACGAGCCCAGCGCACGAACCGGGGTCCAGTCGTTGCCCAGGCCGCCTGCGAATTTGGACAGCATGGCGTTGTCGTGGATGGCATGGTAGATGCCTGACAGGTCGTCCGGAACGGTGGTCAGGTAGCAGCTGGACAGCTGTGGGCGCAAGGTGCCGGCGTTGAACAGGGTCGGCGTCGAGGCCATGTAGTCGAAGGACGACAACAGGTTGTAGAACTCGATGGCGCGGTCTTCGCGGGCTTTTTCTTCGATGGCCAAGCCCATCGCCACGCGCATGAAGAAGATCTGCGGCAGTTCGAAACGCACGCCATCCTTGTGGATGAAGTAACGGTCGTACAGGGTCTGCAGGCCCAGGTAAGTGAATTGCTGGTCGCGCTCGTGGTTGATCGCCTTGCCCAGTTTTTCCAGGTCGAATTCGGCCAGAACCGGGTTCAGCAGTTCGAATTCGATGCCTTTGGCGACGTACGCAGGCAGCGCCTTGGCGTACAGGTCGACCATTTCGTGGTGGGTGGCGCTTTCAGCGACGTTCAGGAAGCCCAGGCCTTCGGCACGCAGGGTGTCCATCAGCAGGCGGGCGGTGACGAACGAATAGTTCGGCTCACGCTCGACGAGGGTACGCGCGGTCATCACCAATGCGGTGTTGACGTCTTTCAGCGCCACGCCGTCGTACAGGTTCTTCAGGGTTTCGGTCTGGATCAGCTTGGCGTCGACTTCGGCCAGGCCTTCGCAGGCTTCGGTGATGATGGTGTTCAGACGGCCCATGTCCAACGGCGCAAGGCTGCCGTCGTTGGCCGTGATGCGGATCGAAGGGTGGGCCTGAACCGGCGCCTCGCCGCCACGACCGGCACGCTCTTTGGAGCGGTCGTTACGGTAGATCACGTAGTCGCGAGCCACTTTTTGCTCGCCAGCGCGCATCAGCGCCAGTTCGACCTGATCCTGGATCTCTTCGATGTGGATGGTGCCGCCCGAAGGCATGCGCCGTTTGAAGGTTGCAGTGACCTGTTCGGTCAGGCGGGCAACGGTGTCGTGGATACGCGACGACGCAGCGGCTGTGCCGCCTTCAACTGCGAGGAAGGCCTTGGTGATGGCGACGGTGATCTTGTCATCGGTATAGGGCACGACGGTGCCGTTACGCTTGATCACACGCAGCTGACCCGGGGCAGTCGCGGACAGGTCCTGCTGGGTCGCACCTGTCTGCGGCGCAATGGCCTGCGGATTCTCGCGAGTTGTGTCTGTTTGCATGGGTCTCTCCACGTTCTCTATGTTTATTTGGGCACTGTGACGTACCCACCGTTCCTTCCTGAAGCAAACGACCGACAAACGTCGGTCCGAGACTTCAAGGCGGTTGGGGAAGCTCTAGGCACCATCCCTGGCGTTGAAGTCCGAATGGGCGCAGGTTGCCCTGTCACCCCGATGAATTCGATGCAGAAAGCTCGTTCTGTCGTGCAACACTCGTACCGTTACGCGTAAAACCTGAAACCTTCGCGAGCCATCCGGAATGGCGGCGGTCAGGCGGTAAAACCGGTCGTGACTCAGCCCTGAGGGCGTTGGAAAAAAGCTTGAAATGCCAAGGCCACTTGTGTTTGGCCTTTTTACTCAACCCCTAGATGTAGGGGCTGGGTCGGCGACGGGGTACAAGATAATGCGTTTTGGGGAAGGATTGCAACGTGTGTCCTGTGGATAAATCTGTGTGTAATGTGTGTGGGATTTGGGGAAATTGGGTGTAAGCCGCGTCGCTGCTGGGATACGCCGCTGATCACCGTTTTTACCTCGGGATTTAGACCGCACAGTTTTTTTGGAGCCCGCGAAAGCGCTCACAAAACTTCACACGGGTAAGCGGTTAGAATCGGGCGCAGGAAGGCTTGTCCTTGCATCCCCCAACGCACGGCTGGATGACGCGTCACCGTGCTCATAATAAGAAGTCAGGAGATCGGACTGTGCAGCAACCCCTCTGGCACGTGTTGATCGTCGAGGACGATCTGCGTTTGGCCGAACTGACCCGCGATTACCTGGAAAGTCATGGGCTGAACGTCAGCCTGGAAGGCGACGGCGCAAGTGCGGCAAGGCGGATACTGGAGGAACGGCCGGACTTAGTGATGCTTGACCTGATGCTGCCGGGGGAAGATGGCCTGAGTATCTGCCGCAAGGTACGCGCACAATACGAAGGCCCTATCCTGATGCTCACTGCGCGCACCGATGACACTGACCAGATTCAGGGGCTGGACACGGGCGCTGACGATTATGTCTGTAAACCGGTGCACCCACGTGTGCTGTTGGCGCGGATTCACGCGCTGTTGCGGCGCAGCGAAAGTGCTGGCGGCCCGACTCAGGACCCGCGCCGTCTGGCGTTCGGTCCGCTGGTGGTCGACAGTGCGCTGCGCGAAGCCTGGCTCAGCGAGCGCCCCATCGAATTGACCAGCGCCGAATTCGATCTGCTCTGGCTGCTGGTCTCCAACGCCGGGCGGATTTTGTCGCGCGAAGAAATCTTCACCGCGCTTCGCGGCGTCGGGTACGACGGGCAGGACCGCTCCATCGATGTGCGCATATCAAAGATCCGTCCCAGAATCGGTGACGATCCGCTCCATCCTCGCCTCATCAAGACGATACGCAACAAGGGCTACCTGTTCGTGCCTGAAGCGGCCATTGACCTGCACCCGTTGCAGACCAAGGTTGACGCATGAACGCCATATTCCTGCGGATTTATGGGGGCATGTTGGGTGTGCTGATTCTGGTCGCGCTGCTGGGCGTTCTGACATTGCATATCGCCAATCAGGTGCGCGGGGAGCGGTACCGGGAACAGCTCGCTCAGGGCACGTTCACCTTGATGGCGGACAACCTGAGGGCGATGGACAGTATCGAGCGCACTCGGGCGCTGGCGGTATGGGAGCGCTTGCTGGGCATACCGCTGGCCCTGCAGACCGTGGCGCAGGCTCATCTGGAAGGGGGCGCGCGTCACCGGCTGAGTCGCGGACAGGTTGTGGTCGAACAGACGGGGCCCCATGCGGCGCGGGTTTTTCGTGAAGTCGAGCCCGGCACTCCGGGCAAAGCCGAGAGCGCGGTGTTGCTGAGCGGGGACGTGCAGCAAATCAGCGAACAACTGGCCCGCGCGACGATTTTTCTGTTGCTCGATGAACTGGTGCGCTTCCCGCTCGACGAGCAGCCGACTCGCCTGGAAGCGCTGCGTCAGAACAAAGGCTTTGGTTTCGACATGCACCTGATCCAGCTGGAGCAGGCCGATGTGGATGACGATCAGCGTCGGCGGATCGATGAGGGCGATACGGTAATGGCCTTGGGTAAAGGCGGAGATTCAATCCGCGTCCTGTCCGGTGTTGGGAAAACGCCATGGGTGCTGGAGATCGGTCCCTTGTATCAGTTCAATCCTTACCCGCCCCAGTTACTGGTGTTGATCACCCTTCTCGGCTTGGGCCTGATCGGTGTGGTGGTGTACCTGCTGGTGCGCCGCCTGGAACATCGCTTACGCGGGCTGGAAGCGGCCGCGACTCAAATTGCCCAAGGCAGCCTGCACACCCGGGTTCCGGCCACCGGCGCCGATTCGGTGGGCCGCCTGGCCATGGCGTTCAATGGCATGGCCGAGCACTTGCAGCGCTCTCTGACCATCCAGCGTGAGTTGGTGCGGGCGGTTTCCCACGAGCTGCGCACGCCCGTGGCACGGCTGCGCTTTGGGCTGGAGATGGTCAACGATGCCAGTACCCCGCAAGCGCGGCACAAGTACTTGGTGGGGATGGACAACGATATCCAGGACCTGGATAAGCTGGTGGACGAGATGCTGACTTACGCGCGCCTGGAACAGGGTTCGCCGACGCTGGACTTCCGGCGCATCGACCTGGACGCATTGATCGACCAAGTCATTGCCGAGTTGGCCCCATTGCGTGCTGATGTGCGCGTTATCCGTGGGAAGCGCTCGGTCACTGACGAAGAGGCTTCGACGGCCGGGCAGGCGTGGGTCGAAGCCGCGCCCCGGTATCTGCATCGCGCGTTGCAAAATCTGCTGAGCAATGCGCTGCGACATGCCGAATCGGAGGTGCGAATCGGGTTTCACCTCGGGGAAGGTCGCTGCCGAATCGATATCGAGGACGATGGCCCCGGTGTACCGGAAGGCGCTTGGGAGCGGATCTTCACACCGTTCATGCGCCTGGATGACAGCCGCACTCGCGCCTCGGGCGGGCATGGCCTGGGTCTGTCGATCGTTCGTCGCATTGTTCATTGGCACAGGGGGCGGGCGTTGATCGGGCGAAGCGAGGGACTGGGCGGGGCCTGTTTCAGCCTCACCTGGCCGCGCCAGCAGGGACGCCCATGAGCCGTCACCTGTTCGAAGGCCCATTGGCCGGATTCGCTAACACCTGGGTCCCTGAAGATCCCCGGCCCGTCGTTCCGGTCGCGACGCTGCTGTGCGATGAAACCCTGGACCGATTGCTGATGCAGACTTACGGCCCAGAACTGATGCCTGCTCAGCGGTCCGTTCTGGTTTCGCAGTGGTTCAAGTATTACGCCATGCAGTTGATCCCGCCTGTGGTGGTCGCCAGTCTGGTGGGGGGGATGGGCTGGCCGCTGGGGTTGGAGCAGGTGGGTTTTGTCCTGAACGAGAACGGGGTGCTGGATGGCGTGTGGTTCGACGCTCCGGTCTCCAGGGCATCGCATTCGCAGGACCCTTTTGAACGGCTCGCCCCGTTGCTCTCGAATCTTCAGCGAGTTATCGAACGGCTTTGCGTCTATGGCGAAGTGGCAACGGGCGTGCTATGGAGCAGCGCGGGGGACTATCTGGAAACCTGCCTGCGGGAACTCTCGGCGAGCCATCCCCAGGCCAGCGAGGTCGGCTACGGGTTGCTACGCGACCGGCTGCGCCCAGATGGGCAACGCAACCCGCTCTTCAACGTCGTTTACTATAAGGAAAGCCCACGCGGGGCGTTGATCCGACAGCGCCGTAGCTGTTGCCTGAGCCATCGGGTCGAGTGGGTCGGGCGCTGCGAGCATTGCCCGTTGGGGCGCGGCAACTGACCCAACGTTCGGCTCGCAGAACCACTCCCGGCGGCGCGGGTCATGCCGCAATACTCACCAGGCTCAGCAATTGCCCGTCCCTCAGGCTGAACTGCGCGGGCAACTCCCTGCCGCTGTGCCACTCCTCCGACAGATCGATCTTCAGCCGCAACACCGCGCTACCGTCCTCAGACCAGTCCACTACTTCGGCATGTTCGAAATAGAAACGGGTGCGCACGAGGGGGTAGAGGGCCTTGAACAGCGCCTCCTTCAAGGAAAACGTCAGCGTGACATGCAGGGCCATCCTGTGCTCCGGCCCTGCCGCCATGCGCTGCAGTTCCTCCGCGGTGAGGATTTCGCCGGCCAGGCGTGAGGCCCTTTCACTGCTCATCAGTTGTTCGGCATCGATCCCTAACCCGCGCCAATGGAGGGTGTTGGCCACGATCGCGGCAGCCCAGCCCGCCGTGTGGGTGATCGAACCGCACAGATCGGCCGGCCAGACGGGGGCACGGTCTTCCCCAATGAGCGGCACGTGATGACGATCGTCAAGCAGGCGCATGGCTTCCCGCGCGCACAGGCGGCCGGCGAGGTACTCGGTCTGACGCTTGGCGACCGAGCGTTGAATGCTGGGCGGCGGCTCGATCAGGCATCGCTGGAAATCACCGTCCACCAACTTGTGCGGGTCGAACGCACTGCCGACCAGCACCACATTCGCCAGCGCCTGGGGCAGCGGCCAATGGGCGATCAGACTCGGACAGCAGCGGGGGAGTGTCATTGGATGGGTCATGGTCGGCATTGTACGTGAGTGAAGATGGCCGTCAGCGTGCCGATTTAAGCTTCATGCGCAGCATCGGGTAGGGGCGTCCCAGGCCATCTACTTTCGAACGTCCCACGATTTCGAAACCCTGCTTTTGATAGAACCCAAGGGCCTGGGGGTTTTGCTCGTTAACGTCCAGCTCTCGGATGCGATAGTGTTCGATCGCGTGGTCGAGTAATTTTTTGCCCAGGCCTTTGCCTCGGCAGTCCGGTGCGATGAAGAGCATTTCCAGCTTGCCGGGGCTGATGCCGCCGAAGCCTGTGATGCGCAACTGGGAATCGCGCGTGCAAAAAAGGGTTACTGCATCCAGGTACTGGGTTTCGAGCAGGTTTCTGAGCAGGGTGATGTAGTTTTCCGGCAGGAAGTCGTGGGTTGCCCGTACCGAGGCTTCCCAGACGCGGGTCAGTTCGGCGTAGTCATGCTTTTTTGGCAGGTAGATGACCGAGGGGTGGGTCATGTCGCCTCTTCTCCTTTTTATCGAGGTCCTGATATGGAGACGATAGCCGGAAAAACAAACCCCGCCGTGGGACTGGCGGGGTTTGAGGGGAAGCGTCTTCAGACCGGCTCGGCCCACAGATCGTATTCGTCGGCATCGACCACACGGCACAGGATCTTGTCGCCTGGCTTGAGATCGCGATCACTTTCCACGAACACATTGCCGTCGATTTCTGGCGCGTCGAAGAACGAGCGACCTACGAAGCCTTGCTCATCCACTTCGTCGATCAGTACCTCGATTTCCTTGCCGATCTTCATTTGCAGCCGCGCGGCGCTGATGGCCTGTTGATGGGCCATGAAACGGTCCCAGCGGTCTTGCTTCACATCGTCTGGCACCACGGGGGCGTCCAGCAGGTTAGCGGGCGCACCTTCGACCGGCGAGTACTGGAAGCAGCCAACACGATCCAACTGTGCTTCGGTCAGCCAGTCCAGCAGGTACTGGAAATCCTCTTCGGTTTCGCCAGGGAAGCCGACGATGAAGGTCGAGCGGATGATCAGATCCGGGCACTGTTCGCGCCACTTCTTGATCCGCGCCAGCGTCTTGTCTTCGAAGGCCGGGCGCTTCATGAGCTTCAGGACTTTCGGGCTGGCATGCTGGAACGGGATGTCCAGGTACGGCAGGATCTTGCCTTCGGCCATCAACGGAATGATCTCGTCCACGTGCGGGTAAGGGTAGACGTAGTGCATGCGCACCCACACGCCCAGCGAACTCAGGGCCACGCAAAGTTCGGTCATGCGCGTCTTGACCGGCTGGCCGTTCCAGAAACCGGTACGGTACTTGACGTCGACGCCGTAGGCGCTGGTGTCCTGGGAGATGACCAGCAGTTCTTTCACCCCGGCCTTGACCAGGCGCTGGGCTTCATCGAGCACATCGCCCACTGGACGGCTGACCAGCTTGCCGCGCATCGACGGGATGATGCAGAAGCTGCAGCTGTGATTGCAGCCTTCGGAAATCTTCAGATAGGCATAGTGGCGCGGTGTCAGCTTGACACCTTGCGGCGGTACCAGATCGATCAGCGGGTTGTGGTCGACCTTCGGCGGCGCGGCGTCATGGACCGCGTTGACCACCTGCTCATATTGCTGCGGCCCCGTCACCGCCAGCACGCTGGGGTGCACATTGCGGATGACGCTTTCATCCACGCCCATGCAGCCGGTGACGATGACCTTGCCGTTTTCAGCGATGGCTTCGCCGATGGTGTCCAGCGATTCGGCCTTGGCGCTGTCAATGAAACCGCAGGTGTTGACCACCACCACATCGGCATCTTCGTAGGTCGGCACGACCTGATAGCCTTCCATGCGCAACTGCGTGAGGATGCGCTCGGAATCGACCAAAGCCTTCGGGCATCCGAGGCTGACAAAGCCGACCTTGGGGGCGGCAGGCGTGGTGACGGTGGACATTGACTAACCTCGGTGTAGGTATGCCGGGGCCGTTGGCCTGGGCATCGACTGGGCGTTTGGGGCGCCTCTGATCAAAAAGTGCGCAATTCTAGCGATGAGCGTCGCGATTGACCAGCGTTATGCCGAGAATTACGACGAGTGCTGCGCTATGCTTCGCGGCGTTGAACCCGGCCCCCCTTGGTTGTCCGGGTACCTCGGAATTAACCGGCAGGCGGCAGGTCAATCGGACAGCCGCTTGTCGCGTGCTCGAGTCATGGTTTCAGGAGTGGTAAATGGGTCACGCAACGAGCCAGGCAGACGCCGGGCAGTCTTCAGTGAAACCTTTGAGTTTGCTGGTGGGAGCGGTCGGTGTTGCCTATGGCGACATCGGCACCAGCCCGCTGTACACGATCAAAGAGGTGTTTCTTGGCGGTTATGGTGTGCAGGCCGGACACGACGCGGTGCTGGGCATCCTGTCGCTGATTTTCTGGGCGCTGGTCTGGGTCGTGTCATTCAAATACATGGCGCTGGTGCTGCGTGCCGACAACGACGGGGAGGGCGGCATCATGGCCCTCATGGCGCTGGCGCGGAGGGCCTCGGCAAAATTTCCGAAGCTGCAGGCGACGATGATCGTCTTCGGGCTGTTCGGTGCGGCGCTGTTTTACGGGGACAGTATGATCACCCCCGCCATTTCGGTGCTGTCAGCCATTGAAGGCATGGAACTGGCCTTCGACGGACTGGATCACTGGGTGGTGCCGATCGCGTTGATCGTGCTGGTGGCACTGTTCCTGATCCAGCGGCACGGCACGGCGCGCATCGGTGTCATGTTCGGGCCGATCATGGTGCTGTGGTTCGTCACACTTGGCGTGTTGGGTATTCATGGCATCGTGCAACAGCCTGAGGTGCTGCACGCGGTCAATCCAGTCTGGGCGGTGCGATTCTTCATCGACCATCCAGGCATCGGTGTTGCGGTACTGGGGGCCGTGGTACTGGCGTTGACCGGTGCCGAAGCGCTGTACGCCGACATGGGCCATTTCGGTCGCAAGCCGATTTCCCGCGCCTGGTTCGGCCTGGTCCTGCCTGCGCTGGTGCTCAACTACTTCGGCCAAGGGGCGCTGGTGATCGAAGACCCTGAAGCCGTTCGCAACCCCTTCTATCTGCTGGCCCCAGGCTGGGCGCTGCTGCCGCTGATCGGTCTCTCTACGCTGGCTACCATTATCGCCTCTCAGGCCGTGATCTCCGGCGCATTCTCCATGACGCTCCAGGCTATCCAGTTGGGTTACATCCCGCGTATGTACATCCAGCACACCTCCAGCGACGCTCAAGGCCAGATTTACATCGGTGCGGTGAACTGGTCGCTGATGGTCGGGGTGATTCTGCTGGTATTGGGGTTCGAATCGTCCGGCGCACTGGCGTCAGCCTATGGCGTTGCGGTGACCGGGACCATGCTGTGCACCACCATCCTGGTGGCCGCGGTGATGTTGCTCGGATGGAAGTGGCCACCCCTTGTCGCGGTGCCGATCCTGGTGGGCTGCCTCTTCGTCGATGGCCTGTTCTTCGCGGCCAACGTACCGAAAGTGATACAAGGCGGTGCGTTCCCGTTCCTGGCCGGCATCGCGCTGTTCATCCTGATGACGACCTGGAAGCGCGGCAAACAATTGCTGGTCGATCGTATCGACGAAGGCGGGCTGCCGCTGCCGATCTTCATTGGCAGCATTCGCGTGCAACCGCCTCACCGTGTACAGGGTACGGCGGTGTTCCTGACCGCGCGACCGGATGCGGTGCCCCATGCACTGCTGCATAACCTACTGCACAACCAGGTGCTGCACGAACAGGTGGTGCTGTTGACCGTGGTCTATGAAGACACACCTCGCGTGCCCACCGCCCAGCGTTTCGAAGTCGAGGCATACGGCGAAGGGTTCTTCCGGGTGATTCTCCATTTCGGCTTCATCGATGAGCCGGACGTTCCGGCAGCCCTGAAACTCTGTCACCTGCCCGACCTGGATTTCAGCCCCATGCGCACGACCTACTTCCTGAGCCGTGAGACGGTGGTTTCCACGAAACTGGCCGGCATGGCCCGCTGGCGGGAAGGGCTGTTCGCCTTCATGTTGAAGAACGCCAACGGCAACCTGCGCTTCTTCAAGCTGCCGTATAACCGCGTGATCGAACTGGGAACGCAGGTGGAGATGTAACGAGGTTTCACCCCATATAGGCTGGCCGCGGCCATGAGCGCGCGGCCTGATTGCTCCAAAAGAGGGTGAAAGCCGCACATAAAAAATCCCCGCCGTCTCACGATGGCGGGGATTTTTTATGGCCCGAGGTTTACTCGGCGCTGGCCGATTCTGGCGCTTCCTTGCCTTTCCACTTGTCGATGACCGCGATCAAGCGTTTGGCCAGCGATGGGTAGTTTTCGTCGAAGTGATGGCCACCTGGCAATTGCAGCTTCTGGCCGGGCGCCGTGGCTTCGGTGCAGCCGCTTTCGTCTTTTTCTTCCACGCCATACACGCAGAACACTTTGTCCGCCGGCAGTTTGGCCATTTCCGGACCGGTGGCCGCTTCCTTGCCGGACGCCCCGAGCCAGCCTTCTACGGCAATTTCAAAGCTGCCACTGCGCGCGAAGGCAAGAAGGATGATGCCGTCGACACGCGCCTTGTCTTCTTCTGGCAGGCGGTTGTAGACCGCAGGGAGCACGTCGGCACCGAACGAGTAGCCGGCGAGCACGAAATGCTTGGCGCCCCATTTCTGCCGGTAATGGGCCATCAACTCACTGAGGTCGCTGGCGGTCTGCTCGGGTGATTTGTGCTCCCAGTAATAGCGCAGGGTGTCGATGCCGACCACGGGGTAGCCGCCCGACTTCGCCATGTCGCCGGCGACGTCCTTGTCCAGGTCACGCCAGCCGCCATCCCCGGAGAGGAACAGGGTCACGGTATCGGAAGGCTGGCTCGACGGGACTTCCACCACAGGGATATTCAGCCCGCCGTTGGCGTCGTCCGCGATCAGCAAATGACGCACTTCGGTGTTCAGGATCTGTGGGTACTTGATGTCGTAGTCGCTGATCTTGGTTTCGGCATTCGGGGTGTCACGCACGAATACGGCAGTCTCATCATCCGGTCCGTCGTTCCAGGCGACGGTCCATTTGCCATGAGCGGCGCTTTTTGGGGCCGGGACTTTGCAATCCGGTTGATTGAGCACGAAATTCACCGAAATGGCTTGGGCCTTGTCGTTGCCTTGCCCGGCCAGCCAGTCCCAGGCAACCGAGCCGCCTGCGCTGATCCCTGCGACGACGTCGGGTGTGCCGTCGAGCTTTTGCAGCGCGGCGTTGAACGCCTTTTGCTGCAGTTGGCAGTCGTCCTTGGGCAGAACGACCTGAATCACTTGGGCGGACGCATCGTAGCTCAGCGCCAGCACTTGCTTCTCGGTCAGGGAATCTTCGGTGGTCACGGCCAGCGCCACGCGTGTCTTGACCTTCGTCGAGGGCGTTGCGCGGATCAAGGCGGACCCATCATCCAAGGTCATGCGTTCAAGTGTCGGTTGTGCGGCGGGGCGGTTCCACAGCCAGAATCCCAATGCCACGACCAGAATGACCAGGGCTGCGAGTAAAAAGCGCCAGTAGCGTTGAATCATCAGCGTTTCACCAATCCAGTCAGGCCGCCCGCAATCAGGGCGGCGGTGTCTGCCAGCGCCACCAACGGATCCAGTCCGGCGGGCACGGCCATATAACGAGGTTCCCAGTCAGGCTGGAATTTGTCCTTGAAGCGACGCAGTCCCTGGAAGTTGTAAAGCTGCTCGCCGCGGGTGAAGACCATCGAACCCAGGCGTTGGGTCAGTGGGGCACCACGCCGGGGTTGCAGACCCGACAACGGCACCATGCCCAGGCTGAAGCGGCTGTAACCTTCCTTTTTGTAATGCAAAATCAAGCCGACCATCATGAATTCCATGGTCAACTTCGGCGCATCCGGGTGGGAACGCATCAGGTCGAGGCTGGCAATGTCGTTGCGCGAGGTTTCCAACAGGTTGGAGAACGCCACCGGCTTGCCTTGGAAATGCACGATCGCGATGCGGAAGTGCTTGAGATAGTCCAGGCTGAAGCGACCCAGAGAGAAACCTTTCTCGCGCACGTTTTTGCCGGTCAACCAGGCATCGGAGATCACCTTCAACTCGTCCATCGGTGCCTGACCGACCTCGTAGATCTCCAGTGACAGACCGTCGCGACCACCTCGGTTCCAGGTGTAGCGCAGGTCTTTCATTTCCTTGCCTTTGGCGTCGATGTCGAAGGTGTTCAGGTTCACCCGCGCCTCTTCGCCCAGTTTGATCGCCGTCAGGCCGATGTCCATGTAGAACGGCAGGTTCTCGGCACGGACCTGATAGAAGACAGGGCGCGCATGGTGCACGTCGCACAGGTCACGGAATTGCCAGATCAGCTCGGCGCGTTGCTGGGTGGGACCGATCGGGTCATACAAAGCCACCAGGCTGCGACCCCGATGGGCATACATCAGGAACGCGTTGCCGTCCGGGTGCATCAACACCGCCTTGTCTCCCGTCAGCACCAGCCCGCCGTCCGGTTGATTCGAAGCCTTGATGATTTCAGCAGCCTTGGCCAGTTGGGCCTCGTCTGGCAGGACGATCTGGGGACGCGCTGTGCGCAATAGCCAGGTCAACGACACGATTACCAGCAGCACCGCGCTGCCCAAGGCGGAGCGCAGGCCACGTGGCGCGTCGGCGTCCAGCGTGAATTGCCACCACAACTGATGGCTGTAGGGCACGTCCTGATAGGCGAACAGCAGCAGCCAGAACGACGCTCCCAGAACGCAGACGCTGGCCACCAGGTAAAGCGGCGAGAAGGGCAGCTCCAGCAGACGACTTGGGCGATAGAACGAGCGACGGAAAATCGCCAGCAGGCAAGCGGTGAGCAGCAGCAGGCTGGCCTCTTCCCAATCGAACCCTTTGAGAATCGACAGAATGGAGCCAGCGAACAACAGGATCGTGGTCAGCATCCAGGCCGCGGAAAGACGTCGACGCAAGCCCTGCGCCAGCAGCAGGCAGAGCACGCCGATGAGGCTGGCACCAAAGTGCGACGCATCGATCAACCGGTGGGGAATCAAAAAGCCCAGGTTTTCAAGCCTCGTGTCGATTTCAGGGGTCGCCCCGGAAAACAGCAGAACCACGCCGGAGAGGAACACCAGCAGGGCCAGAATCGGCGCACCCAGGCCGGACGCCACACGAATGGCCTGCCGGGCAAACAGCAGGCGCTTCGCTTCGCTGAACAGCAGCACCAGGCAGGCAACCAGAAGCGGCAGCAACACGTAGATCAAGCGATACAGCAGCAGCGCAGCAGCCAGCGGAGCGGCGCCCAACTCATCGGCAAAGGCCGTCAACAGGATGGCTTCGAAGACCCCGACCCCGCCTGGGACGTGGCTGAGCACGCCGGCGGCCAACGCCAACAGATACACCAGCAGGAAAGCGCCGAAGGGCGGTGCGGACGGCAGCAGTAGATAAAGCACTGCCGCAGCCGCAGCCACGTCCAGTGCGGTAATCACCAGTTGCATCAGTGTCAGGCGCAGGCCTGGCAAGCGTATCGTCCGACGCCCGGCGCGCACCAGCAGGTTGTGCGCAAGGGGCTGCTCAGGCAAGCGCCTACGGTAGACGGCTATGCCGAGGATCAGGCTGAGCGCCAGTACCGCCAGCGCAATGGTCGCCAGTACGGGCACTGGCATGTGCAGCGCGAGGGACGCCGAAGGCAGGTCGCTCAGGGTGGCCAGCGCCGCGAGCGGCGGCAACGCACAACCGAGCGAAAGGCTGGCGAACAGGGTCATATGGGCCACTTCGCCTGCCCCCAGGCCCAGTCGCGAGTACAGGCGGTAACGCACGGAGCCCCCGGACAGCATCGACAGCCCGACGGCATTGCCGATCGCGAAGGCGCAGAATCCGCCCATGACCAAGGACTTGGCGGGGAGTTCGACATTAGCGTATTTGCTGGCAGACCATTCGTAACCCAGCAGGATGGTGAAGCCGATGACCGTCGCCAGCAATGCGCCACCCAAAGAAGGAAGCGGGACACTCAGTAAGGAGTCCTGCAGGGCGTAGATGTCGAGCTCGGTCAGCATGTGCCGACAGGCAATCAGCGCAAGGGCGAACAGGATGATGGTCACCGCCACCCCGATCGGCTGACGGTATTTGCTCACCAGTTCGCGTGCGCGCGGTCGGGCAGGGGGGGCCGGAGGTATTTCCGGAAGTGCTTCTTGGATGTCGGGTGGGTTAGCGCGCATCAATCACTCCTTGGATCGTGCGCGACAGGATGGGGGTATACAGCCAAGTTACCAATCCCTACGCAAAAATAATTCAGGATGTTATCGCCTACGTCGGACAGGGGCATAGCCTGATGGGGCGAATCCGGCGATACGTTCGTGACCATAGAGTCTAGGTTCAGATGCTCGGCAAGTGTATCGACCACGGATCTAAAAACTATCGCGCCCGGCAACATACGGTAACAAGCCATGCAAGACCACTGGAGTCGGGCAAGAAACTGTGACAAGCGTTTCATCCAGCTGTTCGCTGCTTTCATCCGGGCAAAAAAAAGGCCACTCTTTCGAGTAGCCTTTTTTCAGACGTTTGGTTGCGGGAGCCGGATTTGAACCGACGACCTTCGGGTTATGAGCCCGACGAGCTACCAGGCTGCTCCATCCCGCGTCTGTGAGGCGGCATTCTACAGCCCAACGGCAGCGTGTCAACCTTTTAACGTCACGAACGCCAAAATGACAACACTCGCAGCGTTGGCGCTCGTAACCCAACGTCTGACAAGGCTTTTGTGTCAGGCCCACCTGCAAGGCAGGGCGCCATCATTAATGAAAGATATTTCATCCGTGTGACCCCAACAATTTTCACGCGCACAAAAAAGCCACTCATCTGAGTGGCTTTTTTGATGTTGGTTGCGGGAGCCGGATTTGAACCGACGACCTTCGGGTTATGAGCCCGACGAGCTACCAGGCTGCTCCATCCCGCGTCTGTGAGGCGGCATTCTACAGAGGAACGAGGAGGTGTCAAGCAAATCGTTGAAAAAACCCTTTTTTCTTCAAACGGTTAGGGTTGGAGAGGACGCAGAGGGCCATTAGCGGACGCCCATGAGGCGTTCGGGGCCGCCCGCCTTATAGACGTAGCGGTCGCACGGAGAGTGTCAGACGTCGGCGTGAGTGAGATACTGCTCAACCGTTTTCCTACGATTGCTTGGTCATGCTGCAGCGCAAAATCATCCACATCGACTGTGACTGCTTCTATGCCGCCATCGAGATGCGCGACGACCCGAACCTGGCGGGAAAGCCCTTGGCCGTGGGCGGCTCGGCGGATCGGCGTGGGGTGATCGCGACCTGCAACTATGAGGCAAGGGCTTATGGCGTTCGCTCGGCGATGTCTTCACGGCACGCCTTGTCACTCTGCCCGGACCTGACCATCGTCAAGCCGCGGATGGACGCTTATAAAGAAGCCTCTAAGGAAATCCACACCATTTTCCGGGACTACACGGATCTGATCGAGCCACTGTCGCTGGACGAGGCTTACCTGGACGTGTCCGAGTGCGGCCACTTTGCAGGCAGCGCAACGCGCATCGCCCAGGACATTCGTCGAAGGGTATCGAATCAGTTGCATATCACCGTCTCGGCGGGGGTCGCACCGAACAAGTTTCTGGCGAAGATCGCCAGTGATTGGCGCAAACCCAACGGGCTGTTCGTCATCACGCCCGATCAAGTAGAGGACTTCGTTGCCGAGCTGCCGGTTTCCAAATTGCACGGGGTCGGCAAGGTCACGGCTGACAAGCTCGGTCGCCTGGGCGTCATCAGTTGCGCCGACCTCAGGCAATGGAGCCGGCTGTCGCTGGTCCGAGAGTTCGGCTCATTCGGCGAGCGTCTGTGGAATCTGGCCCATGGGGTGGACGAACGTCCTGTGCAAAACGACAGCCGTCGGCAGTCAGTCAGTGTAGAAAACACTTACGACAAGGACCTTCCCGATCTGGCGAGCTGCCTTGAGAAGCTTCCTGCATTGCTCGACAACCTGAATGGGCGCATTGCGCGGATGGATAACCATTACCGGCCGGGCAAGCCGTTCGTGAAGGTCAAATTCCACGATTTCACCCAGACCACCCTGGAACAGGCGGGAGCGGGGAGGGATCTGGACAGCTACGAGCAGCTACTGACCCAGGCATTCGCCCGAGGGAGCAAGCCGGTGCGCCTGCTAGGGGTTGGGGTGCGCCTGCATGACCTGCGAGGCGCTCATGAACAGCTCCAGTTGTTTCCTTGACAGTGCCTGTCAATCACTCCCCGCAGGCACTGCGACCAGCCGCCCCGCGTCCTTTGCCAGCGCGCGCAGGAATTCATGCTGCAGTTGCGGATCATTGCGGGTCATCTCGATCAAGGACTGTTCCAGATCGCTGGCCTGTTCTTCCAGGCCTAGTTCCGACAGCCGTTTGACCCGATGCACCCACTGGCTCACGTCGTCGTCTTCCAGATCGTCGTAGATCAGGTCGTGCGCTTCGATCAGCTTGCCTCGTAACGATTTACTCAGCGGCAGGCCGGTGCTGGCCTGTACGGTGCTCTGATCATCGGTCACCCGAATGTTCAACCGGGTGATGCGGGTCAGGTCCTGCTCGGCGAACGGGCTGTCCAGCAGGTTGATTCTCAGCACGCCGTTGCGATCGGTGTTCAGCTCGTTGGTTTCTTTTCCGGCTGTGACTTCGACCGGGCTTTCGCTCCATGGCAAGCTCGTGTGTTCGATGCGGTGATCGTGCTGGACCTCGTCGATGCCTGCCAGGTTTTGCTGTGCGCGCCCATTGGACGGCACGTTCATGAACGGGTTGATACCAGCGACGCCATAGCTCAGCCAGTCCTTGGTGACGCTGTCTGGCAAGCTGCCGAAGGTCAGCAGGTTGACCACGTTGGCACCCACTCCCGCCACGATGGCCACCGCCCCCAGCGGTATCTCATAGATTTCACGCCAGGGTTGGTAGGGGGTGTAACGATCGTAATGGCGGGTGACGTCGTATTCGGTGATGTCGAATGTCTTGAGCTCATGAATCCTGACACGACGCTGAGGCAGCTCGAGGGTTTTCGGTTCTCCGACATCGATCTGGAAGCTGTGATCGAGCAGTTTGCGGTCAACGCGCTCTTCATGCTCGCTGCGTTGAGACAGGTGATTGGCGCAACCACTGACGAGCAGGCTGCCGCACAACGCAGCGCTCGCGAGGCTAGAGGAACTTCGCTTGAACATGAGATCTCTTGTCGCAGGGGGCAGTGTACTGCCGGAGGCTGAGCGCGCCCGCATCATACGGGCGCGCGTCTGACTCAGGGCTTGATCCGGCCTTTGATGAACGAAACGGCGTCGGCCAGCGGCAAGGATTGTGGCTCCGACTCGGTCCGGCTCTTGTATTCCAGTGCGCCTTCCGCCAGGCCGCGATCGCTGATCACAATGCGGTGAGGGATACCGATCAACTCCATGTCAGCGAACTTGATGCCGGGGCTGGTTTTTTTGTCGCGGTCATCCAGCAATACTTCGAAACCGGAGGCCGTCAGTTCCGCGTAAAGCTTATCGGTGGCTTCGCGGACGGCGTCCGTTTCGTAGCGCAGAGGCACCAAGGCAATCTGGAATGGCGCCAGCGCGTCGCTCCAAACGATGCCGTTGCCGTCGTTGTTCTGCTCGATGGCAGCGGCGACCACTCGCGACACACCAATGCCATAGCAACCCATGGTGAGGGTCACCGGCTTGCCGTTTTCGCCCAGCACCTGGCACTTCATTGCATCGCTGTATTTGGTGCCCAGTTGAAAGATGTGGCCCACTTCGATCCCGCGCTTGATAACCAGCGTGCCTTGGCCATCCGGGCTCGGATCACCTGCGACCACGTTGCGCAGATCGGCGACTTCAGGCACGGGCAGATCACGCTCCCAGTTCACGCCGAAATAGTGCTTGTCATCGATGTTGGCGCCAATGGCGAAATCGCTCATGCGCTCGACGGAGCGGTCGATGATGCAGGGCAGTGGCAGGTTCAGCGGACCGAGGGACCCGGCACCAGCACCGATGGCAGCGCGCAGTTCGGCTTCGCTGGCCATCACCAGCGGGCTGGCTACCAGAGGATGATTGGCCGCCTTGATTTCGTTGAGCTCATGGTCGCCACGAACGATCAGTGCGATCAGCTTGCCTTCCTCGGCAGCGTGCACAACCAGGGTCTTGACGGTTTTTTCAATGGCCAGACCGAACTGCTCCACCAGTGCGGCAATGGTCTTGGCATCCGGTGTGTCGACCAGACGCAAGTCTTCGGTGGCGGCCGCGCGGGACTGCTCCCTTGGAATTGCTTCGGCCTTCTCGATGTTGGCGGCGTAATCGGAGGTGTCGCTGAACACGATATCGTCTTCACCCGACTCGGCCAGCACGTGGAACTCGTGAGAACCCGCACCCCCGATCGAGCCGTTATCCGCGACAACGGGACGGAAATTCAGGCCCAGGCGAGTGAACACGTTGCAGTACGCCTGGTGCATGCGGTCGTAGGTTTCCTGCAGGGACTCCTGGGTGGCATGGAACGAGTAGGCGTCCTTCATGATGAATTCACGACCGCGCATCAGGCCGAAGCGGGGACGGATTTCGTCGCGGAATTTGGTCTGGATCTGGTACATGTTGATGGGCAGCTGTTTATAGCTGCTCAGCTCATTGCGAGCCAGATCGGTGATCACTTCTTCATGGGTCGGACCCGCGCAGAAGTCACGGTCATGGCGGTCTTTCAGGCGCAGCAGCTCAGGGCCGTACTGCTCCCAGCGGCCGGATTCCTGCCACAGCTCGGCCGGTTGAATGCCCGGCATCAGTACTTCCAGCGCGCCGGCAGCGTCCATTTCTTCGCGCACGATGGCTTCGACCTTGCGCAGAACACGCAGGCCCAGGGGCAGCCAGGTGTAGAGGCCGGACGCGAGCTTGCGAATCATACCGGCACGAAGCATCAACTGATGGCTGATCACCACCGCATCGTTTGGCGTTTCTTTTAATGTGGCGAGCAAATATTGACTGGTACGCATGGTCGGCCGTTGTCGGTTGCTGGGACTGGGAAAATGACCTGGCATTGTACGGGGGTGATACGGTCGCGTACAGGCCGCTCAGGGCTTCAGGGGTGTCGGAATAGGCAAACCGTGTAAATGAAAAAGCCCGGCGCGAGGCCGGGCTTTTATACGACGAACGTCAGATCGTTCGATTACAGAACCGAAATCGGGTAGTCGACAATCAAACGGAACTCGTTGATATCGCCTTCACCCTGATCGGTGTTGGCACGGTGCCAGGCTTGACGAATACGGAACGACAGGTCTTTTGCAGGACCGGTCTGAACGACGTATTTGGCTTCAAGGTTGGTCTCGTGGTGGCTACCGTCAGCACCGTACAGTCCGGTGTAGGTACTGTTGGAAGGCGTGTGGGTACCATCGATATCGGTACCGCTGATGTAACGGGTCATGAAGCTCAGGCCCGGTACGCCGTAGGGTGCCATGTTCAGATCGTAACGTGCCTGCCAGGATTTTTCGCCAGGGCCGTTGAAGTCGGAGTACTGGATGGAGTTAGCCAGGAAGATCGAGTCACCGCCGCGGTTGTTATCGCCGATACCGATGTAGTCGAATGGCGTGTCACCGTTGACCTTCTGGAACGCGACGGTCAGCGTGTGTGCAGCCAGGAACGAATAGGCAGCGGAAAGCGAGTAGGTGTTGTTGCTGATGTCACCTGCTTTCTTGCTACCAGTGTCTTGGGTGTTGTAGTAGTTGACGTCGAAGGCCAGCGACTGGTCATCGGTCAGCGGCAGTGCGTAGTTCACGTTGCCGTAGTATTGGTTCCACACATCTTCCAGTTTGTTGTAATAGAAACCAACGCCCAGGTTGTCAGTGATGGAGTATTTACCGCCGCCGTAAGTAGACGACTTGGAGGTCACGCCCGCGTAGGTAGCCCAGATATCACCATCGCGGTTGGTTTCATCCTGGCTAGTGCCCGAAGTGAAGCGACCTGCTTCCAGGTCCAGGCCTTTGATTTCGCTGCTCTGCAAGGTGACGCCGGTTGCCGTTTGTGGCAACAGACGGGAACCGCCGACAGCAAAAACAGGGTTTTGAGGTTGCATGTCACCGATTTTCAGCTCGGTTTTCGAAACCCGGAACTTGACCGCTCCACCGGCTTTGCCAAAGCTGTCATGGTTGTCGCCATTGCTGTCGGTCGACAAGTTGCCAGAACCGGAGTAGTGATTCTGACCGTCAAGTTTGAAGCCTGCATAACCGAAGGCGTCGATGCCTACACCGATCAGGCCTTGGGTGTAGCCAGAGCTGTAGTTGCCCCAGAAACCTTGAGTCCAGTCTTTGGAATCAACGCCACCGTTTTTGCGGTCACGGTTGAAATAGTAGTTACGAGCCTTAACGTCCAGCTTGCTACCTTCAACAAAACCAGTGGCTTCGGACTGGTCGCTTACGAATGCCGCGGCCGATGCCAATTGGGTGCTGGCCGCAGTAACTGCCAGTGCGATTGCGCTCCACTTCATCACTCTCATCGTGACTTTGCTCCTTTGGTTTTTAAGAAGAGTACTGCCGTCCACCTGTTTTTTTATCTGGGCGGCTCTTTCTTTTTGGTGTCGGCGAAACTTATAGCACGCAGACATTATTGGCGATAGTTACAACCCTATCCTTTCAATTTCTTTACGACGTTGTCGCAACGACGTTGTCGCAAAATTGCTCTGTCCATGTCGCTATTGAACAGCTCCTTAGTTCTAGACGTACAACTACCGCAGCACAGTCCGATCCGGGTGACACGTGTCCGCAGTGACCTGCATCCACCCGGGCGAATGCCCCCTGAAGCATGTTCGCCATTTTCTCTTGGCCGTTGAACGAGGGTGAGCCCAGTTCGCTTTGCCTTGTGGGTGATAAAGCAACAAGCGTGCACAAAGTTCCCGGTCAGGTGAAAAAATTGTTGAAATGCGTGGTTCGCCTTCTGAAATATTTCGCAAACCTATGATTCTAAACGTAAAAAAATTTTTCAGAAAAACCCTCCGCTCGAAGTCATCCGTAAGGGTAGCGCCGCAAAATGTCACTGGCGTTACCGTTGGCTGAAGGAAAGTGGGTAGAAGGCGGATAAAACGACGTGTACCAGCCGTTGGAGTGAGTCGAATTGGTGCATTTTGGGGAGCGTTTGCTTGAAATCGGTACGCTCGTCCCGTAAAGGCAGGGGCGCCTGACTCTGCGGTCAGACCGCTTGGCCAGTAAGCCCGACCAACCCGTTGTTTATAAAGGGTTGTTCCGTGCAAGCCGTGGTGCCTGAGGACATGCGTTTCAGTGGTGGGTCTGCCTCATTGCGGTGCGTCTCTCTACTGCTGCGAGCAACAACAGGTTGCGCTTCGGTGCGTTGCGCCGATGCTGTATCTGCGGCAACACCGGTTCTGCATTTTGCTGCGTGATCGAGCGCCCGCGTGATTCGCCCCGCATTCGGGCGTATTCTGTTTTGCACAGAGAAGCATTACGTCCGCCATCAGGCGACGAAACTCAACCCGGCTATCAGGAGTGACGGTGTGTTCGTATTGGATCAACGTTTGTTGCAGGACACTCTGCCCGTTGGCGACTTCCCACTGAGCCGTTTGCTGTTGTCGAACGATGCCCAGTATCCCTGGTTTATACTGGTGCCTCGCCGTGCGGGTATCAGCGAAGTGTTTGAGCTGTCCGAAGCGGATCAGCTCCAGCTGTGGAAAGAAACCACGTTATTGTCGAAAACGGTCCAGTCTTTGTTCAATGCCGACAAGATGAATGTCGCGGCGTTAGGCAATGTGGTAAGTCAACTGCACATGCACGTCATCGCTCGTCAAAAGGAAGACGCTGCGTGGCCGGCGCCGGTGTGGGGCAGGCACCCGTCGGTGCCCTACACCCAGGCGCAAGCAAGCGACGTTTTGGGGCGAGTGAGGTCGATACTGACCCATGAACCGGGATTTTCCGAGGTGATCGCATGAGCACCTTGGAGGAACGTGTGGTCGATTTGGAAAGTCGCCAGGCGTTTCAGGATGACACGATCCAGGCTCTCAACGACGTATTGGTCGCTCAGCAACGCCTGCTCGAGCGCATGCAGTTGCAGATGGCCGCACTGATCAAGCGTCAGGAAGAGATGGGTGGTCAATTCGAAGCCGTCGAGAGCGACGCGCCGCCTCCTCATTATTGAAGGCGTAAAAAAACCGCGCGTGATCGCGCGGTTTTGCAGTGCAATTTATCGGCGTGGAAGTGCAGCAATCACATCTTCGGCTTGCAGGCCTTTATCCCGGTTCATTACGGAGAACTCCACACGCTGGCCTTCGACCAGAACGCGGTGGCCCTCTCCGCGAATCGCGCGGAAATGCACGAAGATATCGTCCCCAGAATCCCGAGAGATGAAGCCGAAGCCTTTGGAGGTATTGAACCACTTGACGGTGCCGGTATCGCGCTGACCTGGCTCGTGTTGCTGCGCGACGGGCGACGGCGAAGACTTGTAGAAACTCACGCCAAGATGGATGGCAACGGCAACCAGCAGAACCAACAGGCTGACCAAAACCGCTGGCTGCCCGGCAATGGTTTCGAAAGGCACGAGCAGTGTCAGGACTTGCATCACGACTGCCAAAACCAGAAGAGCGCTGACCAGATTTTGCAACTGATGCCGTGGACCTTTGTTCCAGTACGGAATGACGGGGGCGACGATGAGGTTGATCAGGCCGAACAGCGCCAGATAAAGCGCATCCGGTTGGGACAGGTAGGAAGACAAGGCTTCGCTACGCAGGGCGGGGATGAATGAAAGCAACAGGGCGGCTGCGCCCGTTAGCAGGTGGACTATTTTCAACATTTCGATGACTCACATTAAGATGGATCACTAGGAAATAGCTGGCGACGCGCGGTACGCTTCTAAAGAAGCAAGGCATTAAGAAACGCGCTTCGATTCAGCCTATGCGTGACGTGCTTTGATCTGCCCGTCACGACACGTCTGTATTTAACCGCAAAGCGCAGGGCTACTCAAATCAAGCGCTTAACGGTCCGGATGTCAGCAGATGGTCGCGTTTTGCCTGGAAATTCGCTTCGTTGGCGAACCTGCATTCCAGAGCGGCTCACGCCGTCCCCCGTTCGAACTCGCCTGGCAGTCAGTCGCGAAGGGCAGCGGGCAAGCAGCCGAGGCCGGTTGCCTGAAATCATCCAACGTAGAGAAAGCTGCGACCCTCTTCGTGTCTTGATAGAGTGGGTCGCAGTGGTTTGAACATCATCCTATGAAGAGGGCGAAAAATGTCTATCGATATCGGTATCAGCGAAGAAGATCGCAAGTCCATTGTGGACGGGCTGTCGCGTCTGTTGGCGGACACTTATGTGCTGTACCTGAAAACCCACAATTTTCACTGGAACGTCACCGGTCCGATGTTTCGCACGCTGCACCTGATGTTCGAAGAGCAATACAACGAACTGGCGCTGGCCGTCGACCTGATCGCCGAGCGCATCCGCGCGCTGGGCTTCCCCGCCCCCGGCACCTATGCGACCTACGCCCGTCTGTCTTCGATCAAAGAGGAGGAGGGCGTGCCCGCCGCCGAAGACATGATCCGTTCCCTGGTCAGCGGCCAGGAAGCCGTGACGCGGACCGCTCGTGGGATTTTCCCACTGCTGGACAAGGTCAGTGATGAGCCGACCGCCGACTTGCTCACCCAGCGCATGCAAGTGCATGAAAAGACGGCGTGGATGCTCCGCTCGATGCTGGAACGTCGGTAATCTCCACAGACGGGCGCCTTGAAAGCGCCCGTTTTTTTATTCCTGAAAAGACGACGCGTTATTGTGCCGAATGCTGAAACGTTAAAGTTAATGACCCTTCAGTCTGTATCGGTTCTATTAGTAAGGTAATTAACCCTCGACAAAAATACATATGTAACACCCACTCCGTGAATTACATGGTTCACATTCTTACTCTCGAATTTCACCTCGGGCCTGTGGTGATCTCCTACATCTTGCGGGTGCTGCTTCTGCTGGAATGGCCCGTGTTAATAGGGCTTGATAGGCGTGTCATTTATTTGGTTTCAAATATTTCTAACGTCAGTTTTCAGCAAGTATTCAGGAGGTCTTCATGAGTCAAGATGCCGCACGGGAGGCGGGAGATGTCCAGCGATGTCCGAAGGTTCACAGCGAGTCGTTCGTCGAAACCTTCAATATGGATCTCGCGCAGCCTCAGTCGCGCTCGGTCAGGCTAAACGGGCTGGCGACCTGTCTGCGTCTGGAGGAGGTGTACTGGAACATTTTGTCCGAAATAGCGAGTAGCAACGATTGTTCGATCAATGCGGTTCTGTCCTACGTCGACAGAGAGGTGCATTTACACTATGGCGGTGTGAAAAACTTCAGCGGTCTGGTCCGCGTCGTATGCGTCACCCATTTGTTGACTCCAGAAGGTTTTCAGCTTGCACCAGCCTGATCTCAAGGCACTCATTCCTGCGGTCTCGTCGCTAACGGGGCCGTTCACCGAGGTAGCCGTCTGCGGGTCTCGAACCTCACAGCGGATGGCTTCCTGCACTGAGCAGCCAGCGCGGCTGCACAGTGTTGATTAACCCTATATAATCCCCCGCCTACTCTGGAAGGCAGGGTTGACCCTCAGGTTGATCTCCATGCCAAGGCTCCTGCACCATTGCGCATTGGCGACGGGCGAGAGCTCCACCGAATTCCGAATGACGAGAAGTGAATACAGGATCATGATGCGCAGCCATTATTGCGGCCAATTGAACGAGAGCCTGGAAGGCCAGGAAATTACCCTTTGCGGCTGGGTTCACCGCCGCCGTGACCACGGGGGAGTGATTTTCCTCGACATCCGCGATCGTGAAGGGCTGGCTCAAGTGGTCTTCGATCCGGATCGCGCAGACACCTTCGCCATCGCTGACCGCGTCCGCAGCGAGTACGTCGTCAAATTGACCGGCAAGGTGCGCGCGCGTCCGGCTGGCGCCGTCAACCCGAACATGGCCTCCGGTGCTATCGAGGTGTTGGGTTATGAGCTGGAAGTGCTGAACGAGTCGGAAACTCCGCCATTCCCGTTGAACGAATATTCCGATGTGGGCGAGGAAACCCGTCTGCGTTATCGCTTCATCGACCTGCGTCGTCCGGAAATGGCTGAGAAGCTGCGCCTGCGCTCGCGGATCACGTCCAGCATTCGTGGCTTCCTGGATGGCAACGGCTTCCTGGATGTCGAAACGCCGATCCTGACTCGCGCCACCCCGGAAGGTGCCCGTGATTATCTGGTGCCCAGCCGCACTCACGCGGGCAGCTTCTTCGCACTGCCGCAATCACCTCAGTTGTTCAAGCAACTGCTGATGGTGGCTGGGTTCGACCGCTACTACCAGATCGCCAAATGCTTTCGCGACGAAGACCTGCGCGCCGACCGTCAGCCTGAGTTCACTCAGATCGACATCGAAACCAGTTTCCTCGACGAAAAAGACATCATGGGCCTCACCGAGGACATGATTCGCAAGCTGTTCAAGGAAGTCCTGGACCTTGAGTTTGGTGACTTCCCGCACATGACGTTCGAAGAGGCTATGCGCCGCTACGGCTCCGACAAGCCAGACCTGCGCAACCCGCTGGAACTGGTGGACGTCGCCGATCAGCTCAAGGACGTCGAGTTCAAGGTGTTCAGCGGCCCGGCCAATGACCCGAAATGCCGTGTGACGGCGCTGCGCGTCCCCGGTGGTGCGAGCATGCCGCGCAGCAAGATCGACGACTACACCAAGTTCGTTGGTATCTACGGTGCCAAGGGCCTGGCCTACATCAAGGTCAATGAGCGCGCCAAAGGTACCGAGGGTCTGCAGTCGCCTATCGTCAAGAACATTCCGGAAGCCAACCTGAACGTGATCCTCGATCGCGTCGGGGCGGTGGACGGCGACATCGTGTTCTTCGGTGCCGACAAGTTCAAGATCGTCAGCGAAGCGTTGGGTGCGCTGCGTATCAAGCTGGGGCACGACTTCAATCTGCTCACCTGCGAGTGGGCGCCTATGTGGGTCGTGGATTTCCCGATGTTCGAAGAGAACGAGGACGGCAGCTTCACGGCGCTGCACCATCCGTTCACGGCGCCGAAGTGCACACCGGAAGAGCTGGAAGCCAACCCTGCCATTGCACTGTCCCGTGCTTATGACATGGTTCTGAACGGAACTGAATTGGGTGGCGGCTCGATCCGTATTCATCGCAAGGAAATGCAGCAGGCCGTGTTCCGGTTGCTGGGGATCGCCGAAGACGAACAGCAGGAGAAGTTCGGCTTCCTGCTGGATGCGCTCAAGTACGGTGCTCCACCGCACGGCGGTCTCGCATTCGGGCTCGATCGCCTGGTCATGTTGATAACCGGTGCGCAGTCGATCCGTGAAGTCATTGCCTTCCCGAAAACCCAGAGCGCTGCGGACGTGATGACCCAGGCACCGGGCGTGGTCGACGCCAAGGCACTGCGTGAGCTGCATATCCGTCTGCGCGAAACGCCCAAGGCCGAGTAAGCCGTCTGGAAATGGGGCGGATCCGAAGGGATTCGTCTCGTTTTCTCCGCCCGCCCAGGGCAAGAATTAGAGTGAAACGCTGCCGTTCGTCATCGAGCGGCGCGTGCGTGTTTCAAGGTTTGGAGCGTGTTATGGCTGGTCATTCCAAGTGGGCGAACATCAAGCATCGCAAAGAGCGTCAGGATGCCAAGAAGGGCAAGATTTTCACCAAATGGATTCGTGAGCTGACGGTCGCTGCTCGTCAGGGTGGAGGTGATCCGGCGTCCAACCCGCGTCTGAGGTTGGCCCAGGACAAAGCGCTGGGCGCCAACATGAGTCGCGACATCATCGATCGGGCCATTGCGCGTGGCGCGGGTGCGGCCGATGCCGACGATATGGTGGAGCTGGGTTACGAAGGTTACGGCCCCGGTGGGGTGGCAATCATGGTCGAAACCATGACCGACAATCGTAATCGCACCGCAGCGGCGGTTCGTCATGCCTTCAGCAAATGCGGTGGCAATCTGGGTACCGACGGCTCTGTATCCTACCTGTTCGAGCGCAAGGGCCAGATTTCCTTCGCGCCAGGTGTGGATGAAGATGGGTTGCTGGAAGCCGCCATGGAAGCCGATGCCGATGACGTCGTGACTCACGACGATGGCTCGATCGATGTCTTTACGTCTTTCGCGAATTTCTACGCCGTCCGCAATGCGCTGGAGGCTTCGGGCTACAAGGCGGCGGATGCCGAGATCGTGATGCAGCCTACTACCAGTGCCGTGCTGGATCTGGAAACAGCAGAGAAGGTCCTCAAGCTGATCGACATGCTGGAGGATCTGGACGACGTGCAGAACGTTTACTCGAACGCTGAGATCCCGGATGAAGTCATGGAGCAGCTTGGCTGATCGGCCGACGATTCCGGACCAGAGGCCGGAGGCTCGAAGCGCTGATACGATCAGCGCTATCGGCCTCCGGCTTCTGCCTTTATGCTGCCTTCAATGGTGCTTGGCCCTTTCGACCTGCAGGCGTTATGACTCTTATTTTAGGTATTGACCCCGGTTCCCGTGTCACCGGCTTCGGCGTGGTACGCGAAACGGGTCGAGGTTGCGAGTACGTGGCGTCGGGATGTATCCGCACTGGCAGCGGTCTGTTGCACGAGCGCTTGCAGATCGTGTATCGAGGCGTGCGAGAAGTGATTCAGACGTACGGGCCCGTCACGATGGGCATCGAGCGGGTATTCATGGCGCGCAACGCGGATTCTGCACTCAAGCTTGGCCAGGCGAGGGGGGCGGCGATCGTGGCGGCAGCCGAGGAGTCCCTGGAAATTGCCGAATACACTGCCACACAGGTCAAGCAGGCCGTCGCAGGGACAGGGGGGGCGAACAAGGATCAGGTCATGATGATGGTCATGCACCTGCTCAAGCTCACCCAGAAGCCTCAGATTGACGCATCGGACGCGCTGGCGATTGCTTTGTGCCATGCTCACACCCGTTCCAGTCTGATTCCACATGGGTTGAACGCGGCGCGCAGTCGCGGTGGGCGGTTGCGGCTCTGATGGCATCATCCGCTTATACATTTTCACTTGCAGGCCTCATGAGGCCTGCAAACATGGCGGCAGGTTTTGACCTAGCCCCCGAACAGCGATGAATGACTGGAAAGGATTGGACACGTGATTGGACGTTTGCGCGGTGCGCTGGCAGAGAAGCAGCCGCCGCATCTGGTGCTCGATGTCAACGGAGTCGGCTATGAGGTCGAAGTCCCGATGACGACCCTGTATCGTCTGCCCCACGTGGGCGAAACGGTGACCCTGCATACCCATCTGGTCGTTCGCGAAGACGCGCATCTGCTGTTCGGTTTCTACGAAAAGCGTGATCGCGAAATGTTTCGAGAGCTTATTCGTCTCAACGGGGTCGGACCCAAGCTGGCGCTGGCGCTGATGTCCACGCTTGAAGTCGACGAACTGGTGCGTTGCGTTCAGGCTCAAGACACTTCGGCGCTGACCCGCGTGCCAGGCGTAGGCAAAAAGACGGCAGAGCGCTTGCTAGTTGAGCTCAAGGATCGCTTCAAGGCCTGGGACGCGCTGCCGGGCACCTTTGCGTTGGTGTCAGAAGGGCCCGGCGCGCCGGTGCCAGTGGCTACTGCGGAATCCGATGCGGTCAGCGCGCTGATCTCTCTGGGTTACAAGCCTCAAGAGGCCAGCAAGGCCGTGACTGCCATCAAAGACAAAAATCTGAGCAGTGAAGACCTGATTCGTCGCGCGCTAAAGGGGATGCTGTAAGTGATCGAAGCCGACCGCTTGATCGCCGCCACCGGGCGCGATCGTGACGAACAACTGGACCGGGCGATCCGCCCGCTGAGTCTGGCCGACTACATCGGCCAGCCGACAGTGCGCGAGCAGATGGAGCTGTTCATCCAAGCGGCGCGCGGGCGCAGCGAAGCGCTGGACCACACTTTGATCTTCGGCCCGCCCGGCCTGGGCAAGACTACGCTGGCGAACATCATCGCGCAGGAGATGTCGGTCTCGATCAAAAGTACATCCGGTCCGGTGCTCGAGCGCCCCGGGGATCTGGCAGCCATTCTGACCAACCTCGAACCCCATGACGTGTTGTTCATCGACGAGATCCACCGCCTTTCTCCGATCGTCGAAGAGGTGCTGTATCCAGCGATGGAAGACTTCCAGCTCGACATCATGATCGGCGAAGGCCCAGCGGCGCGCTCCATCAAGCTGGACCTGCCGCCTTTCACGCTGGTGGGCGCCACCACGCGCGCTGGCATGCTCACCAATCCACTGCGCGACCGCTTCGGCATCGTTCAACGACTTGAGTTCTACAGCACGGCAGACTTGGCCACCATCGTGTCGCGTTCGGCGGGTATTCTTGGATTGCCAATCGAAGACGCGGGCGCCTTCGAGATCGCCCGTCGCGCCCGGGGCACGCCGCGCATTGCCAACCGCCTGTTGCGTCGCGTTCGTGATTTCGCGGAAGTACGGGGCAAGGGGCAGATCACCAAGGCCATTGCCGACATGGCATTGAACCTGCTGGACGTCGACGAGCGGGGTTTCGATCATCAGGACCGCCGCCTGCTGTTGACCATGATCGAGAAGTTCGATGGCGGCCCGGTGGGCGTGGATAACCTCGCAGCGGCCATCAGTGAGGAGCGGCATACCATTGAGGATGTCTTGGAGCCCTACTTGATCCAGCAGGGTTACATGATGCGCACCCCCCGTGGGCGCATGGTCACCCGGCATGCCTATCTGCATTTCGGTCTGAACATACCGTCCCGGATGGGGGAACGACCGCAGTCCGATGAGCAGACCGATGATTTCGATGAATAAGCAGGCGATTGACCGATCAATTCGTGCGTTTGATGGTCTGACGGGCAGTCGAGGCAGTGTCACATTGCCCAGCGTCATGAAATCGATAAAAAACAGTTGCCTGGCCGGATTGGCAACCTGAGGAGTAAGCACTAGAGTATGCGCGCGCAAAACGGGGCCCAGCCGTTCGCACATCGCTGTCGCGTTTATTACGAAGACACCGATGCCGGCGGCGTCGTCTACTACGTCAATTACCTGAAATTCATGGAACGGGCTCGAACCGAACGGTTACGGGAGCTGGGCTTTGCCCAATCCGCGATGGCCGACGACGAGAACCTGTTGTTCGTCGTGCATTCCAGTGAGGCACGTTACCACTCGCCCGCCCGGCTGGACGACGAACTGCTGATCAGCGCCGAAGTGATCGAATTGAACCGCGCCAGCCTGCGCTTTCAGCAATGTGTCAGGCGGGCTGTGGATAATGTACTGCTCTGCGAAGGGCGGTTTTTGGTGGCGTGTGTACGCGCCGACAGTTTCAAACCCCGGGCCATTCCCGAAACTCTGCGCGCGGCCTTTGCCGGTCAGAGCGGCGCGGGTACACATTCAGAGCAGGAGATACAGCGTGGAAGCTAACGTCGTCGACCATACCTCCATGTGGAGTTTGGTCAGCAATGCCAGCGTGGTGGTTCAGTTGGTGATGCTGATCCTGGTGGCCGCATCGGTCACATCGTGGATCATGATCTTTCAGCGCAGCGCGATGCTGCGTGCCGGGCGCCGCGCGCTGGACAGCTTCGAAGAGCGTTTCTGGTCGGGTATCGACCTGTCCAAGCTTTACCGTCAGGCCGGTAGCAACCCGGACCCGGATTCTGGCGTCGAGCAGATCTTCCGCGCCGGCTTCAAGGAATTTTCTCGTCTGCGCCAGCAACCGGGCGTTGATCCGGATGCGGTCATGGAAGGTGTGGCCCGTGCCATGCGCGTTGCCATTTCTCGCGAAGAAGAAAAGCTCGAGCAGAGTCTGCCGTTCCTCGCGACCGTCGGCTCCACCAGTCCCTATGTCGGTCTGTTCGGTACCGTCTGGGGGATCATGAACTCCTTCCGCGGCCTGGCAACGGCCCAGCAAGCCACGCTCGCCACTGTCGCTCCGGGTATTGCCGAAGCGCTGATCGCGACCGCCATCGGCCTGTTCGCTGCGATTCCGGCCGTAGTGGCCTACAACCGTTTCTCTGCCCGTGGCGAGATTCTGATTGGCCGCTACTACACCTTCGCCGACGAATTCCAGGCCATTCTGCACCGTAAAGTGCACACCAGCGAAGACTGAGCAGGTATTTCCCAATGGCTTTAATCGCTCGCGGCCGACGCAGCAAACGCAAGCCGGTCGCCGAAATGAACGTGGTGCCTTACATCGACGTGATGCTGGTGCTGCTGGTCATCTTTATGGTGACGGCGCCAATGATTAACCAGGGCGTGAAAGTCGACCTGCCCAAAGTCTCCAGTGAGGCGTTGCCGCAGGACAACAACAACCAGGTCCTGACCATTTCGATCAAGGCTGACAAGACCTATTACTGGAACCTTGGCAGCGAGGTCGATACCGACAAACAGATGGACAAGGCCATGACCTTGCCGCAACTGACCAGCGCCGTGACCAAGATTATCGCGGCGGGGCGTGACGCCGGCAAACAGACTCAGGTGTTCATTCGAGGCGACAAATCCGTGGACTACGGTGCCGTGATGGGCACGATGGGCGGGTTGCAGAAAGCCGGAGTCGGGAACGTTGGTCTGATTACCGAGGCGCCCTGATGCAGCCGATTCGAGAGCCGTCAGCCTCGGAAAGCTACTTCTGGCCCTCGGTCTGGGCTGTGGCATTGCACGTCCTGATTTTTGGTCTGCTGTTCGTCAGCTTCGCGATGACGCCGGAGCTGCCGGAAGCCAGGCCGATCGTTCAGGCCACGCTTTATCAGTTGAAGTCGAAAAGCCAGGCAACGACCCAGACCAACCAGAAGCTTGCCGGCGAGGCGAAAAAGTCCGCTGCACGACAGACAGAGGTCGAGCAGATGGAGCAAAAGAAAGTCGAGCAAGAGGCCATCAAGGCGGCGGAACAAAAGAAAGCCGATGCCGCTCAAAAGGCCGAAGAACAGAAGGCTGAGGAAGCAAAGAAAGCCGAGGAGGCCAAAAAGGCCGATGAGGCGAAAAAAGCTGAAGCCAAGAAAGTGGAAGATGCAAAAAAGGCCGCCGAAGAGAAGCAACTCGCGGACATAGCCAAGAAAAAAGCCGAAGACGACGCCAAGAAAAAGGCCGAGGAAGACGCCAAGCGTGCGGCTGCCGAAGAGGCCAAGAAGCAGGCCGCGGAGGATGCCAAGAAGCAGGCTGCGGAAGACGCGAAGAAAAAGGCCGCCGAAGACGCGAAAAAGAAAGCGGCTGAAGACGCCAAGAAAAAAGCGGCTGACGATGCGAAGAAGAAAGCCCAGGACGCAGCCCGTAAGTCAGCGGAAGAGAAGAAAGCCCAGGCGCTGGCCGATTTGCTCTCTGACAAGCCGGAACGCCAGCAGGCGCTGGCCGATGAGCGGGGTGACGAGACGGCGGGTAACTTCGACGACCTGATTCGCTCTCGCGCTGCGGAAGGCTGGGCTCGTCCACCTTCGGCACGCAAGGGTATGACGGTTGTGTTGCAGATCGCCATGTTGCCAGATGGCACCATCACTTCGGTGAGTGTGGCCAAATCCAGTGGGGACGGTCCGTTCGACAGCTCGGCTGTCGCGGCGGTCAAGAACATTGGTCGTTTGACAGAGATGCAGGGGCTGAAACCTTCGGATTTCGCACCTTACCGGTCATTCAAGATGACATTCACACCTGAGGATCTAGCCTTGTGATTAACCTTCTTCGAGGATTGCTTGTCGTTCTATGTTGTGCAGCGGGTTTCGCCGCTGCCGACGAAAAGAACATTCTGGTCACCAGTGGCAGCGACCGCGCCACGCCCATTGCTGTCGTGCCGTTCGGTTTGCAGGGCGGTAGCGTCTTGCCTGAGGACATGGCTCAGATCATCAGCAGCGACCTGCTGAATTCTGGGTACTACTCGCCGATTCCCAAGGAAAACATGATCAGCCAGCCGAGCCAGGCCAGCGAAGTCATTTTCCGTGACTGGAAGGCGCTGGGCGCCCAATACGTGATGGTCGGCAATATCGTGCCGTCAGGCGGACGTCTACAGGTTCAGTACGCGCTGTTCAACGTCGCGACCGAGCAGCAGGTGTTGACCGGAAACGTCTCGGGCACGACCGACCAGTTGCGTGACATGGCGCACTACATCTCTGACCAGTCATTCGAAAAGCTGACCGGTATCAAGGGGGCGTTCTCTACGCGCATGCTCTACGTCACCGCCGAACGCTTTGGCGGCAACAACACCCGCTATACCTTGCAACGTTCGGATTACGACGGTGCTCGTGCTGTCACGTTGTTGCAGTCCCGCGAGCCGATCCTGTCTCCGCGGTTTGCCCCGGACGGCAAACGTATCGCGTACGTATCGTTCGAGCAGAAGCGTCCGCGCATCTTCGTCCAGCACATCGACACAGGGCGTCGCGAGCAGATCACCAACTTCGAGGGCCTGAACGGCGCGCCTGCCTGGTCGCCCGACGGCAGCAAGCTGGCGATGGTTCTGTCCAAGGACGGCAACCCGGAAATCTACGTGATGAACCTGGCGTCCCGTCAGCTTTCGCGCGTGACCAATGATTCGTCTATCGATACCGAGCCATTCTTCGGTAAAGACGGTTCGACCATTTATTTCACTTCCGATCGTGGTGGCAAACCACAGATCTATAAAACCAGCGTTAATGGTGGCGGCGCCGAACGCGTGACTTTCATCGGCAACTACAACGCCAACCCGAAGTTGTCGGCTGATGAAAAGACATTGGTCATGATCCATCGCCAAGACGGTTTCACCAACTTCAAGGTGGCCGCTCAGGATTTGCAGCGCGGCAGCGTAAAAATCCTTACGGACAGCAACCTTGATGAGTCGCCTACTGTTGCGCCCAACGGCACCATGGTAATCTACGCCACCCGCCAGCAGGGCCGGGGAGTCTTGATGCTCGTGTCCATCAATGGACGCGTAAGGCTCCCGCTTCCTACCGCTCAAGGCGAAGTCAGAGAACCTTCCTGGTCCCCTTACCTGAACTGACGCGGCGCTTTACGTTTTACTTAACACACTGGGGTTCATTAGGAGTTTCACGATGGAAATGCTGAAGTTTGGTAAATTTGCTGCGCTGGCTCTGGCCATGGCTGTAGCTGTAGGTTGCTCCTCCAAAGGCGGCGACAATGCCGGTCAAGGCGCTGCTGTCGATCCAAACGCTGGTTACGGCGCAAACACCGGTGCCGTTGACGGCTCCCTGAGCGAAGAAGCCGCTCTGCGCGCTATCACCACTTTCTACTTCGAATACGACAGTTCTGACCTGAAGCCAGAAGCCATGCGCGCTCTGGACGTTCACGCCAAGGACCTGAAAGCTAACGGCGCTCGCGTTGTTCTGGAAGGTAACACCGACGAACGTGGTACCCGCGAGTACAACCTGGCTCTGGGCGAGCGTCGTGCGAAAGCCGTTCAGCGCTACCTGGTTCTGCAAGGCGTATCGCCAGCTCAGCTGGAAGTCGTTTCCTACGGTGAAGAGCGTCCAGTTGCTACCGGCAACGACGAGCAATCCTGGGCTCAAAACCGTCGCGTCGAACTGCGTAAGTAATTTGACATGCGAACGTGCCGCCGTGCTTTAACCGTTTTGGCTCTCACCCTTCCTTTCACTGCGATGGGTGCGGTTCCTGTGGTCGATGACAACTCTGGCTCCGCTGGCAGCAGTTATCCGCCATCGGGTTACGGTACGGCGGGCGCCTACGCCGGAGGCGGGGCTTCGGCCCAGCCTTCGGCGCAAGGTCAGCTGTTCATGCAGTTGCAGCAAATGCAGGATGAAATTTCGCGTCTGCGCGGAATTGTCGAAGTCCAGCAGAACGATATCCAGCAAATGAAACAAGAGGCGCTGGATCGTTACAAGGATCTCGACTCCCGTATCGGAGCGGGTGTCGCACCCAGCGCACCAACTGCCAATAATTCCTCTTCCGACGGCGCTGTGAATGCCGGCGGAACCCCCGCAGCCCCCGCGGGCGCACAAGCGCCTCAGGCTAGCAGCGAGCCGGGTGATCCGGCGAAGGAAAAGCTGTACTACGATGCAGCATTCGACCTGATCAAGGCCAAGGACTTCGACAAGGCGAGCCAGGCGTTTTCGGCCTTCCTGCGCAAGTATCCTAACAGTCAGTATGCGGGCAACGCGCAGTATTGGCTGGGTGAAGTGAACCTGGCCAAAGGTGATCTGCAGGGTGCTGGTCAGGCGTTTGCCAAAGTCAGCCAGCTTTATCCCAAGCACGCCAAAGTGCCTGACTCGCTATACAAGCTTGCAGATGTCGAACGTCGCCTCGGCCACACCGACAAGGTCAAGGGCATTCTGCAGCAGGTTGTGGCACAGTACCCCGGTACTTCGGCTGCCCAACTGGCCCAGCGGGACCTCCAGCGTCTCTGACTTTCGGGCAAGCTGAACTTCGGTTCAAGAAAGCCGCGCGTTGCGCGGCTTTTTTCGTTAGAATCTCGCACCCGAAATTCCGGTATTGATTACGCTTCCGTGGATTCTGCGAGCGCAGGGTGCACAGAAGTGCCTGACGGAGGCGGATGGCCTGTTTAGCCGTTACGCCCGTGGCCCTTATGCAAGACACATTACGCATCACCGAAGTTTTCTACTCTTTGCAGGGTGAAACGCGCACCGCAGGCTTGCCTACCGTTTTTGTGCGCCTCACTGGTTGCCCTCTGCGATGTGGTTACTGCGACAGCGAATACGCTTTCAGCGGTGGCACCCTTCAATCACTCGACTCGCTCATGCAGCAAGTGGCCAGTTATCGCCCTCGTTACGTCTGCGTCACCGGCGGGGAGCCGCTGGCTCAGCCGAATGCGATCAAACTGCTTGAGCGCCTGTGCGATGCCGGTTATGAAGTCTCTCTCGAGACCAGTGGCGCGCTGGATATTTCAAAGGTCGATTCGCGCGTCAGTCGTGTCGTCGACCTCAAGACCCCAGGGTCGAAAGAGGTGGCACGCAACCGCTACGAAAACATCGAGCTGTTGACGCCCAACGATCAGGTCAAGTTCGTGATCTGCTCGCGTGAGGATTACGACTGGGCGGTTTCCAAGCTGATTCAGTATGGCCTTGAGCGGCGTGCCGGTGAGGTGCTCTTTTCACCCGTAGCGCATGACCTGCCGGCCAGAGATCTGGCGGACTGGATCGTGGCCGATAACCTGCCTGTCCGGATGCAGCTCCAGTTGCACAAGATTCTCTGGGACGACGAGCCGGGGCGCTGACATGAGTGGACAAACGATGACTGAGAAAAAAGCGGTAATTTTGCTGTCTGGCGGTCTGGATTCAGCAACGGTTGTGGCCATGGCCAAGGCTGATGGTTTTGCCTGCTACACCATGAGCTTCGATTACGGCCAGCGTCACCGCGCCGAGCTTCAGGCGGCAGAGCGTGTGGCCAGGGATCTGGGCGTGGTCGAGCATAAAGTGATCGGCTTGAATTTGAACGGCATCGGCGGTTCGGCGTTGACTGACAGCTCCATCGATGTGCCCGAAGCCCCGAGCGAAGGCATTCCCGTGACCTACGTGCCTGCCCGTAACACCGTGTTTCTCTCGCTGGCGTTGGGCTGGGCCGAGGTGCTGGGTGCCCGTGACATCTTCATCGGCGTCAACGCCGTCGATTATTCCGGTTACCCCGACTGCCGCCCTGAGTTCGTCGAGTCGTTCGAGCGGATGGCCAATCTCGCGACGAAGGCAGGCGTAGAAGGGCAGGGGTTCACCATTCAGGCGCCGCTGCAGATGCTCAGCAAAGCCGACATCGTCAAGGCTGGTACGCGTCTCGGCGTTGATTACGGCCTGACCGTTTCCTGCTATCAGGCGGACGATCAGGGCCGGGCATGCGGCAAATGTGATAGCTGCCGCCTGCGCGCCGAAGGCTTCGCAACCGCGGGCATTCCCGACCCAACTCATTATTTTTGATTTTTTTTCGATGGGGTGTTGAATTACTGAGAAAAATCAGTAATATACGCGCCACCACGAAGCGGGTCGTTAGCTCAGTTGGTAGAGCAGTTGGCTTTTAACCAATTGGTCGTAGGTTCGAATCCTACACGACCCACCATCTTCAAAACCCGAGAGGTCCACGCAAGTGTGAATTCTCGGGTTTTTTTTCGCCTGCGATAAAGCAGCGTCTCCTTCGGCATCAAAGTCCATCCGCTAAGCGAGCCACGTCCATCGACACTGAACCGGCGCGGAAAAATAACGCTGAATGTGAAAAATTTGTCGAAACAAATTAGTGTTATGAGTTAGATTCGCATTTACATTTTGAATCACTCTTGCTTGATTTGGATCCCCCGCCTTGAAACGTTATTTCTCGTTTGGCTGTTTTCTGGTTGGTGCATGCAGCGCCATGTCCACTGTCCACGCTGATGACCTGACCCTCCCGGCCACTGAAATTCAGAGCAAGGCACAAGACGTGGACGGTGTTAGTGTTGGGTATGAAGGGAAGGCCTCTTCCACCACGACCAAGCTGGGGCTCACCGATAGGCAGACGCCCCAGGGGGTTACCACGATCACGCGTCAAGCGTTGGACGATTTCAAAATCAACGGCATCAAGGACGCCCTTCGTTCCGCGCCTTCGGTGACGGTCGAGCAGAGCGAGACCGATCGGACCGAGTTCACCTCGCGTGGATTTGATATCAACACGTTCGAATATGACGGCATGGGTATGCCCTTCGTGGGCACGGTGCTGGTGGGCGACCAGGATCTGGCCGAATACGAGCAGGTCGATGTGCTGCACGGCGCCAACGGTTTGATGAGTGGCGCGGGCAACCCTTCCGCGACGGTCAATTTCGTGCGCAAGCGCCCGACCGAAACGTTTCAGGCGCAGATCGATACCAGCGTCGGTTCTTGGGACAGCCGCCGCGTCGATGTCGATGTGGCTGGCCCGCTGACCGACACGGGTAACGTGCGAGGCCGCTTCATCTATTCCCATGACAAAGGCAATTCGTGGATGGACCGCTACAGCCATGAGCGAAATGTCGTGGCGGGATTGCTGGCGTTCGACATAACGGACGCTGATACGGTGACTGTGGGCGTCTCCCAGCACAACAGCGACTCCAACGGCAGCTCGTGGGGCAACTTGCCGCTGGTGGACAGTAATGGAGACCCCATCCATTACAGTGGTCGCAGCAACAGCATCGGCCAGCCCTGGACCTACTGGAACTTGCACACACAGCGCACGTTCGTCGAGCTCAAGCACGACTTCGGTAATAACTGGAATGCCACTCTGACCGCGACCGGCGTGCAAGAGAAGCAGAACACCAACATGCTGTATGTAGGGTCTGTCACGGGCGACGATGCACTGGCCTACGCCAACCACACCCGCAGCGAGGCGCATCAGTTACTGGGCGAGGCGAAAGTGCAGGGCCCCTTCACCTTGTTCGGTCGTGAACATCAACTGACCTTTGGCGCCGCCTATGGGCGGACGCACCAGAAAGGTCATGAGTACGATGAGGATCTCGAGCACTTCAGCGCTTTCGATACCTCGTTTTCGGGCATTCTGGCGGGCGTTACCCCTATGCCTTCCTTTGTGGCCACCAGCGATGGCCTTTCGCAAAACTTCCAGGACACCCAGAAAAGCGTTTTCGCCGGCTCCCGCTTCAGCCTGACCGACGACCTTCACTGGATCGCCGGTGCCCGGATGCTCAGCGCCGACAGCAGAGGCGAAAACTATGGGTCTGAGCGTTACACGCGGGCCCACGGCAAAGTCGCGCCCTATACCGGTCTGGTCTACGACCTCAGCAAGGCGTGGAGCGTGTATGGCAGTTGGACCAAGATTTACAACCCGCAGTACAACGTCGGCGTAGACGGCGGGTTACTCGCGCCGCTGGAAGGCAAGAGCATGGAGGTCGGCCTCAAAGGCAGCGTCATGGACGAACGCCTGCACCTGACGGCCGCGGTGTTCAAGACCGAGCAACGCAATGTGGCGGTGTATGCGGGGTACAACGGCGTTCAGAACGTCTACACGCCTAACGATTTCAAGAGCCATGGCGTAGAGCTCCAAGCCTCAGGCGAGGTGGTCGATGGCCTGGACCTGCTCGCTGGCTACACCTATGTGCGTATCGACAATGACGATGGCGAACGCGCTCGTAAATACGTACCGACCCACAGTTTCCGCGGTATGGCCACCTATCGCCTGCCCAGTGTGCCCCAGATGAAGCTCGGTGCCCGCGTCAGTTGGCAGAGCGCTGAAGAAAATGACAACACCAGCGCGATCCGGCAGAACGCTTATGGGCTCGTCGACCTCATGACCAGCTACGACATCGACAGCAATTGGAGCACGGCGCTCAACCTGAACAATGTCACCGATCGTAAATACGTGCTGTCGCTGTACGACAACGTGACGACCGGCAGTTATGGCGCGCCGCGAAATCTCACCGCCTCGGTGACCTGGAAATACTGATTCTGATCGGCGCCCAAGGGGGCAACGGAAACCCCCCGCCCGCTAAGGGCTGCTCTGACGCCTATCTTGAGCCAGCCGCTCCAGATAGGCACAGAACATGTCCGCCATGGCATCCGAATACGCCTCGACCTCGGTGGGAGTGCGGGGCGTCTGGGAAAACGCTTTGCCGACGGTGGTGAACGTACCGGTCAGCAGATCCGCTGCTCTAATTCGCACGGCGTCGTCCGTATCGGGCAGCGTTTCTCGGATAAATGAGCGGATCGCCGCTTCTCCCTGTTCTTTGATCGCCCGCGCTTCCGGCGCATGGCGATACAGGGGCGCCGCGTCGTCAAGGGCGGTGCGCATGTCGGCTTCCTCGCATTCCGAGCGGATAAACGCGTGCACGAATTGACGCAAGCGTTGGAGGGGAGGCACCGATGTGTCGCCGAGCAAGCTGTTGAGCATGTCGAACGTCTGTTGCCATTCGTCGCTCTGCAAGCGGAAGAGGATCGCGGCCTTGTTCGGGAAGTACTGGTAAAGCGATCCGATGCTGACGCCGGCCTTTTCTGCCACGCGCGCTGTCGTAAAACGGCGGGCGCCTTCTTTGGCCAAAACCTGAGTAGCCGCTTCGAGAATCACCCCGATCGACGCTTCGGAGCGTGCCTGTTTGGGTCTTTTTCGCAGGGAAATCGCGGGGTTGCGGGCGTCGTTCATAGCGGCTGCGGAATGCGATTATTAAATGTGAGGGATTCGTCGCATTCTAATCCGGCGTTGCGAATTGCGCACCGTTCAAACTCGGAGCCCTTTATGAATACCCTGACATCTACCCCGGTTGCTTCGCTCCTTGAGCGTCTATTCCAAGACGCGGCTGAACAGTCGCCGATGACCAGTCCTCAGCTGTCCGATTTCACCCAGGAGGATTTGGGGCGCCTCATGCGCAGCAAGACGGATTATCGGGACTTCTACGGTCGCCTGAAGGACTTTCCACTGGCCGTGTCCCGCGAAACGGGGGCGTTGTTGTACATGTTGGCGCGCAGTTGCAAAGCGCGCACCGTAGTTGAATTCGGCACCTCGTTCGGCATCTCGACCTTGCACTTGGCCGCTGCGCTGCGGGACAACGGCGGGGGTGTTCTGATTACCAGTGAGTTCGAGTCGTCGAAGGTTGCGCAGGCGAGGGACAACCTGCTTGCCGGTGGCTTGCTTGATCTTGTGGAGATTCGCGAGGGGGATGCGCTCAAGACGTTGGGCCAGGACCTGCCAGCGTCCATCGACCTTGTTCTGCTTGATGGCGCCAAGGCGCTGTATCCGGAAATTCTCGCTCTTGTAGAGAGTCGCCTGCGGCCGGGCGCCTTGATTGTCGCCGACAATGCCGATTACGCGCCCGATTACCTGGCACGTGTTCGCTCCGTCGAGCACGGGTATCTATCGATTCCTTTCGGGGAGGAGGTCGAACTGTCGATGCGCCTGGGCTGAGGCGCTCAGGCCGTTAAGTGAACGCTCAACGGGTAACGTGATACATTCGCCGCCGCTTCGCGCTGCAGGCTGTTTCAGCGGGCAAGCGCGGCGAGATCGTATCGATGCATGCACAACGATGCGTGCACCCGGCGGGAAACTTCATGACCGTGAGGGTTTCCCGCTCACTCGTTGCCTGTTGTACAGGTGTAAACTCGACGCTCGCGCTCACGCGCATTCAGGTCCTGCGAACATGACACAGATTTCCGAACGCCTATTGGTACAGGCGCACCTCGACGCCAAGCAGCCCAAGGCGCTGACACCGGGAGAAGAAGCCGAGTACCGTCGCTTGATCGCTGCGGAGCTCAAGGCTCAGGACGCCGTGTTGGTTGCACACTATTATTGCGATCCAGTCATTCAGGCCCTGGCCGAAGAGACCGGCGGTTGTGTGTCCGATTCGCTGGAAATGGCCCGTTTCGGCAAGAACCATCCTGCCAGCACGGTTCTGGTGGCCGGCGTTCGTTTCATGGGCGAAACGGCAAAGATCCTGACCCCCGAAAAGCGCGTTCTCATGCCGACCCTCGAAGCGACCTGTTCGTTGGATCTAGGCTGCGGTGTCGACGAGTTTTCTGCCTTCTGTGACAAGCATCCCGAGCGGACCGTGGTCGTCTACGCCAACACCTCCGCGGCCGTCAAAGCCCGCGCCGACTGGGTGGTCACCTCAAGCTGCGCGCTGGAAATCGTCGAGAGCCTGATGGACAACGGCGAGAAAATCATTTGGGCGCCGGACAGGCATCTGGGCCGCTACATTCAACGTGAAACAGGTGCCGACATGCTGTTGTGGGATGGCGCGTGCATCGTTCACGAGGAGTTCAAATCCCGGCAACTGGAGGACATGAAGGCGCTGTACCCGGACGCTGCGATTCTGGTCCACCCTGAATCGCCGGAATCGGTGATTGATTTGGCCGATGCAGTGGGCTCCACCAGTCAGTTGATCAAAGCGGCGCAGACACTGCCGAATTCAACCTTCATCGTGGCGACCGACCGCGGCATTTTCTACAAGATGCAGCAATTGTGTCCGGACAAGGTCTTCATCGAGGCCCCAACCGCCGGTAACGGCGCGGCATGCCGCAGTTGCGCGCATTGTCCGTGGATGGCGATGAACACGTTGGCCCGTACACTGCAATGCCTGCGGGAAGGGACCAATGAAATCTTCGTCGACCCGGCGATCATTCCCCACGCGGTGCGGCCGTTGCAGCGGATGCTGGATTTCACTCAGGCGGCGCGGTTGAAGCTTTCCGGCAACGCCTGAGAGCCACCTCAGGCATTTGACGACTCGCTGCGAGAGGACGCCGCATCAAGACGCCTCTCGTCCAGCCTGCGGCTCGAGGACGCGTAGGCCTGAGCTAGTTCATCATGTCTTTGACTGCCCGTTCCTGGGCAATGATTTCCTGCTGTCGCGCATCGATCCGGGACGCCAGCTGGAAGTTGTTGTTCGCACGCCGCTTGGCGAATTCCAATTGCTGGATTGCCTGCTTGAAATCCCCCATCAGTGCAAAGTACTCGGCGCGAGCCTGATGTGAACCAATGGTGTTGCCGGAAAGGCCGCGGGCATCGGCGACCTGATTCCAGACGTCCGGATCGTCGGAGCGGCTCTTGAGCAGGGTTTCCAATGCCTTGAGCGCTTCTGGCGCCTTGGACTGTTTGAGCAGGACATCGACCTTCGCCTGGTTGAGCGGGTAATTGTCCGGGTACAGATCCAGCATGCGGTCGACCCGCTGTTGCGCATCGGGAAAGCGGTTGTTGGTGATGTCCAGATTGATCATCGCCAGGTTGTACGTGATGTTGTCGGGCGCCTTGTCCAGCAGCGGTTTGAGCGAATCCCGTGCCTCGTTCAATTGCCCCGCTTTGGTCTGGGCCAATGCCAGGCCGTAGCGAGCGGCATCGTTTTTCGGGTTCTCGGCCAATTGAGCGCGGAACCGTTTGGCCGCAACGCCTGGGGTTTCTTCATAAATCAGGATCACCCGTGAGCGCATCAGTTGATAAGCCAGGCTGTCTTCCTTGCCCCCCGGTTTGGCCTGTTCGGCACGGTTACGGGTATCGGCGATACGCGACTCGGTGACCGGGTGACTCATCAGGAATTCCGGCGGCTTGGCGTCGTAACGGTACTGACGGGCCAGGCGTTCGAACATGGTAGGCATGTTGCGCGGGTCGTAACCGGCTTTTTCCAGGTTGAGAATGCCGATGCGGTCGGCTTCCGCTTCGTTTTGCCGCGAGAAACGCGCCTGTTCCTGAATGGCCGCCGCCTGTGTTCCGGCGATGGCGGCAATCCCGGCGTCGCCAGCGCCGGCCGCTGCCATCACGATACCGGCCAGCATCGCTGCCATCACCGGCACCTGCATCCGTTGCTGGGCCTGGACCCCGCGGGCAAAGTGGCGCTGCGACAAGTGGGCCAGTTCGTGAGCCAGTACCGCAGCGTATTCACCTTCGGTTTCCGCGTGCAGGAACAAGCCGCCGTTGACCCCGATAATTCCGCCGGGGGCTGCGAAGGCGTTGATTTCGGGCGTATTGATCAGAATGAATTCAAGACGGCGATCCTGGACCTGGCTGGTCTCCGCCAGGCGGTACACCGAGGTTTCGACAAAATCCTTGAGTTGCGGATCGGACAACTGCGCCACTTGCGATCGCAGCAGACCCAGCCACGCGCGGCCCAGGTCGTGCTCCTGTTGCGGCGAAACGATGGAGGAACTGGCGTCGCCCAGGGACGGCAGGTCATCTGCGAAGGTCGGCGTGGCCATCAGGCAGGCGAGCGTCAGCAGTGTGGGGCGCAAAAAATCCATGCACGAAACTCTAGGACAGAAAGTCCTTACTGTAGCCGCCTCAATGGCTTGCTGACCAGAGTGGGGTATTCTTGCTGGCGTATGAGCCTGTTTTTCATCATCGTATTTGCAGATTCTCTGCAGATGGATGTGTCTGCCCGGAGAGAAATGATGTCTGACGCTGTACAGTTGCCCGCCGTTTGCGATGCCGAAGTGGATGCCACGGGCTTGAACTGCCCGTTGCCCCTACTCAAGGCGAAGATGGAACTCAATCGCCTGGCCAGTGGCGGGGTCCTCAAAGTGACGGCGACCGATGCCGGTTCCCAGCGGGACTTTCGCACTTTCGCCAAACTGTCCGGCCACGCGCTGTTGCACGAAGAAGTGGACAATGGCATTTACCGCTACTGGTTACGCAAAGCGTGACGGTGCTGATTCCTTAGCTTTTTATTTCCTCGCTCCAAGGACCCCTGATGTTCAAAGTGCTTCGCAACTGGATGCAGCGCTATTTCTCGGATGAAGAAGCGGTGGTGCTGGCGGTATTGTTGGTGCTGGCGTTCACGATCGTCCTGACATTGGGCGGCATGCTGGCGCCGGTGTTGGCAGGTTTGGTACTGGCTTTTCTGATGCAGGGGATGGTCGCGCAACTGGAACGCTTTCGTGTCCCCGAAGGGGCCGCGGTCGGGATAGTGTTTGCGCTGTTCGTGGGGGCGCTGGCGTTATTTCTCCTGGTCCTGGTGCCTTTGCTCTGGCATCAGATGATCACGCTGTTCAATGAGCTTCCCGGGATGTTGGCCAAGTGGCAGTCATTGCTGTTGCTGCTGCCGGAGCGCTACCCGCATCTGGTGTCCGATGAGCAAGTGCTGCAGGCGATCGAAGCAGCACGGGGCGAAATCGGAAAGTTCGGCCAATGGGCGCTGACCTTTTCCCTATCCAGCCTTCCGCTGCTGGTCAACATGATGATCTATCTGGTGCTGGTGCCCATCCTCGTGTTCTTTTTCCTCAAGGATCGTCGGATGATTGGCCGTTGGGTGCGAGGCTACCTGCCGCGAGAGCGTACGCTGATCACCCGTGTGGCCGAGGAAATGAACCGGCAGATCGCCAATTATATTCGTGGAAAGGTCATCGAAATCTTCATTTGCGGCGCGGTCACCTACGTCGCGTTCGTGTTGATGGGGCTCAACTATTCGGCATTGTTGGCCATGTTGGTGGGGGTTTCCGTTGTGGTGCCTTATGTCGGCGCGGTCGTGGTCACGGTGCCTGTGGCTTTTATCGCACTCTTCCAATGGGGCTGGAGCGACCAGTTCATCTACCTGATGGCGGTCTATGGAATCATTCAGACGCTGGACGGCAATGTGTTGGTGCCACTGCTTTTTTCGCAGACGGTGAGCCTGCACCCTGTCGCAATCATCTGCGCGGTGCTGTTGTTCGGCGGGTTGTGGGGGTTCTGGGGGATCTTTTTCGCCATTCCACTGGCAACGCTCTGCAAGGCCGTGTTGGACGCCTGGCCGCGAAACGAACCGACCGTGGCGCCGTTGTTGTAAGCAGATGCCTCGTTCTGCTTTTGTAGGAGCTTGCTCGCCCGCGATTGCGGTGTGTCGGTGACCTCCAAGGTATCTGACACAATGTGGTCGCAGGCAAGCGCGCTGCTACAGGTCGTATCGCATCAGGCCTTATTGAGTGCCTGAGCCGCTGCCAGCACCGCGTCCACATGACCCGGCACCTTCACCCCACGCCACGCTTGACGCAGCACACCGTTACTGTCGATCAGGAAGGTGCTGCGATCGACGCCCAAGTATTCTTTCCCGTAGAGCTTCTTGAGCTTGATCACATCGAACAGCTGGCACAGGGATTCGTCTTTGTCCGAGATCAGCTCGAACGGAAAGGCCTGTTTGGCCTTGAAGTTCTCGTGAGACTTCATGCCATCGCGAGACACGCCGAACACAACGGTGTTGGCGGCTTTGAAGTCATCGTAGTGATCGCGAAAACCCTGGCCCTCGGTGGTGCACCCGGGAGTGCTGTCCTTGGGGTAGAAATAAATGACCACTTGCTGGCCCTTCAACGCGGACAGGCTGACGGCCTGATCGCTGGTGGCCTGCACCTGAAAATCGGGAACGGGTGTATCCAGTTCGACTGCCATAGGTGGCTTCCTTACATAGGGGCTTGCGGGCGCCAGGGTTCGATCAGCGCATCGAGATTGAGCGCGTCGGCGAAGTCCAGGAACTGGTCACGCAGCCAACTGATCTGAGTCCCGGCGGGAAGCGTGACGGTAAAGGTGGCGTTGAGCATCGTGCCGCCGGTCTGTGGCGCCTGATAGGTATCGCAGATCAGGTTTTCCAGTTCGACGTGATGATCGATGAAGAACTGGCACAGCTCGTTGATGATGTCCGGGCGGTAGGCCGAGCTGACATAGGCAACGTAAGGCAATGCTTCAGGGCGATTTTCCAGCGACGAGCTACGCACCACGTTGACGGTGAAGGCGTGCTTCTTCGACAGATTCGGCAGGCTGGTTTCCAGGCGCGCCAGCGCGTCCCAACTGCCGGACACCTGAAGCACCAAGGCACTGCATTCGCCGTGACGCGTCAGGCGCGAGCTGACGACCGAGCAACGGGATTCATGGCTGGCGCGGCACAGGACGTTGGTCAGCTCCATCGGGTTGGCGCCAAGGGCACTGATGACGAGGAATTGTTCGCGAACGGTGGGGATGGACGACATGCAGCTTTCCTAAACGATGAGCGGTCGATACGTTTCAGGGCGCAGCGCCGGGTTCTGTGAGCGCAGGTGTCGGGTGCCGCCCCGGGTTCGTCGTCGTTCGCCGCCTGGGCAGATCATTCACCTCAGGCGAAAACGGGGCTGGAACGGGGTTTGTGGCGACGGAAGCGATCAGTCGAACGAGCAGCGCAGATGAGCAGTACCGATCAAAGACCGAAGGGTAGCGAAAACCGTCGCTCAGGGGAATGCTCGCCTTGTGCAAGGACCATGGCGCCAGTACCATTACCGCTCTCTTTTTGCGGCAGGAGCGGTTTGCATGATTGCGGGCAGTATGGTGGCACTGGTCACACCGATGGATGCACAGGGGCGTCTTGACTGGGACAGCCTGAGCAAACTGGTGGACTTTCACCTGAAAGAGGGCACCAACGCCATTGTCGCCGTCGGCACGACCGGCGAGTCCGCCACCCTCGATGTCAATGAGCACATCGAAGTGATCCGTCGCGTGGTCCAGCAGGTCGCTGGCCGTATCCCGGTGATCGCCGGCACGGGCGCCAACTCCACCCGCGAAGCCGTGGAATTGACCACCAACGCCAAGAACGCCGGTGCCGATGCCTGCCTGCTGGTCACCCCGTATTACAACAAGCCGACCCAGGAAGGCTTGTACCAGCATTTCAAGCACATCGCCGAAGCCGTCGATATCCCGCAGATCCTTTACAACGTGCCAGGCCGCACCTCCTGCGACATGAAGGCCGACACCGTGATCCGTCTGTCGAAGATCAAGAACATCATCGCCATCAAGGAAGCCACCGGCGACCTGCAACGCGCCCAGGACATCCTGGCTGGCGTCGACAGCGACTTCCTGGTGTATTCCGGTGACGACGCGACGGCGGTCGAGCTGATGCTGCTTGGCGGCAAGGGCAACATTTCCGTGACCGCCAACGTCGCCCCGCGCGACATGGCCGAACTGTGCAAGGCCGCCATCGCTGGCGACGCGCAGACCGCCCGTGCCCTGCATGAAAAACTGATGCCGCTGAACAAGAACCTGTTCATCGAATCGAACCCAATCCCCGTGAAATGGGCCCTGCATGAAATGGGTTTGATGCCGGACGGTATCCGTCTGCCGCTCACCTGGCTCAGCGAGTCCTGCCACGAGCCGGTACGTCAGGCCCTGCGCCAGTCCGGCGTACTGGTTTAATGAGGAAGCACTACGCAATGAAGCGACTGGCCGGACTTTCCGCACTAGCCCTGATCATCTCCAGCACCAGCGGTTGCAGCTGGTTGTTTGGGCAAGACGGTTACTTCCGTGATCGCAGCAGCGATTACCTGGAAGCGACCCAGAAACCCCCGATGCAATTGCCTGAAGGCCTTCAGGAAACCAAGCGTCTGGATCCGCTGCTGCCTATCCCGCGCAACGTGGCGGATGACACCCAGAAAGGTGAATTCACCGTTCCGCGTCCGCAGCCACTGTCCACCGTTCAGGATTCCGGCGACTACACCCTGCAGAAAAGCGGCGACAACCGCTGGATTCTGGCTCAGCGCGCGCCGGCCGAAGTCTGGCCAGTGGCTCACCAGTATTTCGAAGACAACGGTTTCCGCATCGCCGAAGACCGTCCGCAGACTGGTGAATTCAGCACGACGTGGCAACGCGTGGATGAGCTGTCCGCCTCGGTTGCCAAGCGCATGAATGGCGCGGGCGACAGCGCCGCTACCGAGACTCGGGTGCGGGTCCGTATCGAGCCAGGCGTGCAGCGCAACACCAGCGAAATCTATATCGTCAGCGCCCAGCGTCCGGCTGGCAGCAGCGACGAGCCGGCCTTTTCGCCGCGCAGCGTCAACGTTGGCCTGGACTCGGTCCTCACCGACGACATGCTGGCCAGCCTGACCCGTACCGCCGAGAAGGGTGGTTCCGTGTCGTTGCTCGCTGCCCGTGACTACGACACCCCGAGCCGGGTATCCCTGAGCGAGGATGGCAGCGGCAACCCGGTGCTGAACCTGGGGGCGGACCTCGACCGCGCCTGGTCCAGCGTGGGCCGCGCGTTGAACCAGGGCGACTGGCGTGTTGAAGACATCAACCGCAGCCTGGGTCTGTACTACATCAACCTGGCAGAAAAAGCCGACCGGCCAGAGAACAAGCCTGGCTTCTTCGCCCGGATGTTTGGCAGCGAAGAGACCAAGGAGCAGAAGGAAGCTCGCGCCGAGCGGTATCAGGTACGCCTGAGCAAGGTGGGTGACAACGTCCAAGTGACCGTCGAGAAGAACATCAACACCGTAGCGCCGACCGACGTCGCCCGCCGCGTGTTGAGCGTCATTCAAGACAACCTCGGCTAAGTGCGTTTCGCGGTTCTGGGCAGCGGCAGCCGGGGCAACGGCACGCTGATCGCGAGCAACGACACGTACGTGCTGGTCGACTGCGGTTTCTCCCTGCGGGAAACCGAGCGTCGGCTGGACCGGCTGGGCGTCAGCGGTCGTCAACTGAGCGCCATCCTGGTAACCCACGAACATGCAGACCACGTGCATGGCGTGGGTTTGCTGTCTCGGCGATACGATGTTCCTGTATACCTCAGCGACGGCACGTTGCGTGGCATGCGCAAGCCGATTGAGGCGGGTGTCAGGCTGCAAGGCGGGCAGGGCGTGCAGATTGGCGGGCTGAACATCGACGTGGTGACCGTGGCTCATGATGCGCTGGAGCCGACGCAGTTCGTCTTCAATGACGGTCGCCGTCGCTTCGGGCTGCTGACCGACCTGGGCTCGTACTGCCCGGCGGTGCTCGATCGTTACCGTGGGCTGGACGCGTTGATGGTCGAGTCCAACCATTGCCGGGATCTGCTTGCGCGAGGCGCCTACCCGTATTTCCTGAAGCAACGGGTCGGTGGCGAGTTCGGGCATTTGAACAATCACCAGGCCGCCAGCCTGGTGAATGAGCTGGGATGGCAGGGCTTGCAGCATCTGGTGCTGGCCCACCTGAGCAGCAAGAACAACCTGCCGCATCTGGCCCGGCAATGTTTCGTCGACACCCTCGGGTGTGACCCGGACTGGCTACAATTGGCCGACCAGGATTCGGGGCTCGATTGGCGCGAAATCGCCTAGCGGCCCAACTGTTTACAGGGCGTCAGTCTCGCCCAGGCTATTTTTACCGGGCATCTGGCCCGACCATTTTTGCAAGCGGAGCCCATCATGGAAAAACGTGAAGAACTCTACCGCGGCAAAGCCAAGTCGGTTTACAAGACCGACGACGCTGACCGCTTGATCCTGCTGTTTCGCAACGACACCTCGGCGTTCGACGGCAAGCGCATCGAACAGCTCGATCGCAAAGGCATGGTGAACAACAAGTTCAACGCCTTCATCATGCAAAAGCTGGAAGCTGCGGGCATTCCCACTCAGTTCGACAAGCTGCTGGCCGACAACGAAGTGCTGGTCAAGAAGCTCGACATGATCCCGGTCGAGTGCGTCGTGCGCAACTACGCTGCTGGCAGCCTCGTCAAGCGCCTGGGCGTGGAAGAGGGTATGAAGCTCAACCCTTACACCTTCGAACTGTTCCTGAAGGACGACGCCAAAGGCGATCCGTTCATCAACGAATCCCACGTCGTTGCCTTCGGCTGGGGCACCGCCGAACAACTGGCGCGCATGAAAGAACTGTCGCTCAAGGTCAATGATGTGCTGACCAAGCTGTTCGACGACGCAGGCCTGCTGCTGGTCGATTTCAAACTGGAATTCGGCGTGTTCAGCGACGGCTCCATCGTCCTGGGCGACGAATTCAGCCCTGACGGCTGCCGCCTGTGGGACAAGGACACCAAGAAGAAAATGGACAAGGATCGCTTCCGTCAAGGCCTGGGTGATGTCATCGAAGCCTATGAAGAAGTCGCCCATCGCCTGGGCGTTCCGCTCTAACGCGCGAGCGCTGCAAGCATCTGAAAAAACGCGAGAAATTTGAAAAAAGGGTTCGCGTTTTTTTAACAAGCTGTTATGATGCGCGCCGTTGGAGAGATGCCGGAGTGGCCGAACGGGACGGATTCGAAATCCGTTGTACCTTCGCGGGTACCTAGGGTTCAAATCCCTATCTCTCCGCCATATATAAGGCCCCGAGCGTTTGTAGCGCTCGGGGCCTTTTTCATTTGGGGGGATTTTGCGGTAAAAGTGCCACCCTCAACCAACGCTTATGATTGCCCCATGGCCTGCCGCGAGAAGCGCGGCAGCACCTGGCGTGCCCAGATCCGTCGCAAAGAATATCCGACCCTTTCAGCCACCTTCGAGACCACGGCGGAAGCCCAGCGCCGGGCTGCCGAGATCGAGGGTGATATGTCGCGCGCGCGATTCGTCGATATGCATGCACCAGAAAGCACCACGCTTGCTGAGGCCCTGGGCCGTTATCTTTTGAGGTGACATCCACGAAGAAGGGCGCCAAATATGAAGAGGTCAGGTTCAAGAGGTGGAAGGAACATCGGATCGCCTCCAAGGCCGTACCTGCGGCGGTGGGCGCTGCGCCGATGCGGAGTTTCTTGGCGCCGCGTAGACCTACCGTTTAAATCTCGATAACGTAAGGTGTTGTAGACCTGAATACCTTGACCAATAAGAGGGATAAAAGACCATGGAAGTGCGTTGCACCTCAATCGATGAAGTTCGTAGAAATATAGATCGCATTGACCACGACGTGGTGGCGCTACTTGCCAAGCGCGCTGATTTCGTTACTCAGGCGGCTGCATTCAAAAAAAATTCCGATGATGTACGAGCTCCAGCGCGGGTGGAGCAGGTGATCAGCAAAGTGCGCTCGATTGCAGAGGATTGCGGCGCATCACCCGATATCGTAGAGAAGGTATATCGGACCATGATTGCGGCATTTATCGAAGAAGAACTAAAGACTCATTCAGACTTGAAAAACAAGCGTTGAGCTCGTCTTTTTAATCAACTTTGGCTCAGCAAGGCGGATAGATCAGCCTTGCTGAGCCGACCTAGCCTACTTTTGGCTAAGCGCCGCTATTGAGACTCCAGAAGCGACAAATGTAAGTCCGGCCCCGACATTCAGACCATTCACGACGCGGGGGCTTTTGCGTAGCACGCGGGACAGTGCAGTGGCAAACACGCCCATCAATGCGAACCCAACTGCCGTAAGTGCGGCGAACCATAGGCCATACACCAGCATTTGAACAGTCACCGAGCCGCGTTGTGGATCGACGAATTGCGGGATGAATGCCAGTACGAACAGTCCAGGTTTTGGGTTGAGTGCAGCCGAAAGCAATCCCGTTAGAAAAATGCTCGGCAATGTCTGCCGAGTTGCCGGTTGAAAGCTGATCAGGCTCCGAGACCGTAGAACCTTTATGCCAAGCCAAAGCAGATAACCGGCGCCTATGATTTTGACAATCCAGAACGCGACCGCAGACGTCTGCATGAGCAATGTCAAGCCAAGCGAAGCAGTCGTGACATGAAACAGAATACCTGCTCCAGACGCCATGCCAGATACGATGGCGGCAATCTTGCCCTGACTCATTCCTCGAGCTACAGCCAAGAGATTGTCTGGCCCTGGCGAAAGTACCAAGAGCAAGCAGGCTGCGGTATATGCAAGCCATATATCGATCGGAAACACTTTAATCTCCTTATGTCTCGACGAAGCATTTATTCACGCGTAGCGGGGGACTGTGCCTGTGCTCAGTTGCAAAGTCAAAGCTGCTGCACCTCTCTTTTAAGCGATTTGCTCACAGTTGCTGGCCCAGCGTTTGACAGCCGATCGACGCAATTTTTGCACGCTGATCGCGATCGCCGCCGGGATCATCGGACACGAAAACGGCGGAGTACTTCACGCGGCTTTGGTGATTGCTGAGGGCGTGCAGCGGGCCTTGGGGTGAAGTGTCCCCGAGCTTTTCCTGTGGACTTTGCGCCTGCGGTTCACCGCTTCGCGCCTCGACGGCTCATGCCAGATGACGTGCTCATCATCTCGGCGATTGCGTGAGTTTCAGCTCGTTCGTATTGAAGCGGGATGCGGGGCATTCGCGCCCCTCATCACAATGAGGTGCGCCCGGGCGGACGCACCTCGTCTTCAAGGCTCAGGCGTCCCAGGGGCGGTCGCCGTTCTCGTCCTTGATGCGGGTCGGCAGACCCATCACGTCCAACGCCTTGAGGAAGGCCTGCGCAGGCAGCTCCTCGACGTTGACCATGCGGTTCACGTCCCACTCGCCGCGGGCCACCAGCAATGCCGCAGCGACAGGCGGTACGCCGGCGGTGTAGGAGATGCCTTGACTGTCAGTTTCGGCAAAGGCTTCTTCGTGGTCGGCGACGTTGTAGATGAATACTTCGCGCGCCTTGCCATCCTTGGTGCCTTTGACCAGGTCGCCAATGCAGGTTTTTCCGGTGTAACCCGGTGCCAGTGAGGCCGGATCGGGCAGGACGGCCTTGACCACTTTCAGCGGAACGATTTCGACGCCTTCAGCGGTCTTGACGGGCTGCTCCGAAAGCAGGCCGAGGTTTTTCAGCACAGTGAACACATTGATGTAGTGCGCACCGAAACTCATCCAGAATCGCACGTTGGGCACGTCGAGGTTTTTCGACAGCGAGTGCACTTCATCGTGGCCGGTGAGATAAAGGTCTTGCGCGCCTACGACGGGCAGGTCGTCAGTGCGCTTGACTTCGAACATGGTGTTGCTGGTCCACTGGCTGTTCTGCCAGCTCCACACCTGTCCGGTAAATTCGCGGAAGTTGATTTCCGGGTCGAAATTGGTCGCAAAGTACTTACCGTGCGAACCGGCATTGACGTCGAGGATGTCGATCGAATCGATGCGGTCGAAATATTCTTGCTGCGCCAGGGCTGCGTAGGCGTTGACCACACCCGGGTCGAAGCCGATGCCGAGGATCGCCGTGATGCCCTTCTGTTGGCATTCTTCGAGGTGCTTCCACTCGTAGTTGCCATACCAAGGCGGCGTTTCGCAGACCTTGCCGGGTTCTTCGTGGATCGCCGTGTCCAGGTAAGCGACGCCGGTGTCGATGCAGGCACGCAGGACCGACATGTTGAGGAATGCAGAACCCACATTGATGACGATCTGCGATTCGGTTTCCAGAATGAGCGACTTGGTCGCTTCGATATCCAGCGCGTTCAAGGCGTAGGCCTTGATCTGTGCAGGCTGCTTCAGGCTGCCTTTGGCGTTCACGCTGTCGATGATGGCCTGGCACTTGGAGATGTTACGCGACGCGATGGCAATACGACCGAGCTCGTCGTTATGCTGCGCGCACTTGTGGGCCACCACCTTGGCGACACCTCCCGCACCAATGATAAGAACGTTCTTCTTCAATTTATTTCTCTCTCCTTTCTGCCAGCTTACGAAAGGCTGGACAGGTAATCGTCGAAACCAAACTCACGAACCACCTCGACTGTACCGTCGAGTTGTTTCACCGCGATGGACGGCATTTTCAGGCCGTTGAACCAGTTTTTCTTGACCATGGTGTAGCCCGCTGCGTCCACGAACGACAGACGATCGCCGATGGCCAGCGGACGATCAAATGAGTACTCACCGAAAATGTCCCCGGCCAAGCAGGATTTGCCACATACCATGTAGGTGTGTTCGCCTTCGCTCGGGGCCAGCTTCGCGTTCAGGCGATAGATCAGCAGGTCCAGCATATGGGCCTCGATCGAACTGTCGACCACGGCCAGGTGCTTGCCGTTGTACAGTGTGTCGAGGACGGTCACTTCCAGTGAGGCGCTCTGGGTAATTGCCGCTTCGCCTGGCTCGAGGTACACCTGCACGCCGTATTTCTGCGAAAAAGCCTTCAGGCGCGCGCAGAACGCATCGAGCGGATAGCCTTCACCCGTGAAATGGATGCCGCCTCCGAGGCTGACCCACTCGACCTTGTGCAGCAGTTGGCCGAAGCGTTCCTCGATGGTCGACAACATCTGATCGAACAGAGTGAAGTCGCCGTTCTCACAATTGTTGTGGAACATGAAACCGCTGACTTGATCGATGACCTTCTCGATCTTTTCCGGATCCCACTCGCCCAGGCGGCTGAAAGGGCGCGCCGGATCGGCCAGCAGGTAATCGGAGCTGCTCACCTGGGGGTTCACGCGCAAGCCGCGAACCTTGTCGGCGCAGGCCGGGGCATGGCGTTCGAGCTGGCTGATGGAGTTGAAGATGATCTTGTCGCAGTTGGCGAGCATCTCTTCGATCTCGTCATCCGCCCATGCGACGCTGTAGGCGTGGGTTTCACCCGCGAACTTCTGACGGCCCAGCTTCAGCTCATAGAGAGAGGAAGAGGTGGTACCGTCCATGTATTGCTGCATCAGGTCGAACACCGACCAGGTCGCGAAACATTTCAGCGCCAGCAGGGCTTTTGCGCCGGAGTGTTCGCGCAGATAAGCGATCTTCTCCATGTTGCGCAGCAGCTTCTGTTTATCGATGAGGTAGTACGGCGTGTTGATCATTTCGTGGCCTCCACCAATGCCTGCCGAAAAAGGACGGGGATTGTGCCTTCACTCGAAGTGGATCGAAAGGGTGAAGCACACTTTTTGCCGCGAATTGCGACGGTCGTGACTCATTTCTGCCTGTATCGAAACATTTTGTGTTCAGTCGCCGGGCAGTTGGTGTGGGCTTCCTGACGCCCGCGCCGCTGCTTCCCTCCGTGTTCAGCCGTCATTCAGCAATCAGGACGGTGACAAAATGTCGCAATCGCTTCGAGGCGAGTAAGATAGGCGCCCTGATTTCATCCCCTCATCGTTGTACTGCGCCAGCGTCGAGTGTCGTATTGATCGATCTCCGAGGCGCCGTAGCAAGCCCGCATTGACAGAGCAAATAGAAAGAAGGCGATTACTGATGACCAAGACTTCGCGACCTTTATACATTTCCTACGCAGGCCCCTCATTGCTGGAGATGCCGCTGCTCAACAAAGGCAGCGCCTTCACGCCACAGGAGCGTGTGGATTTCAACCTGATCGGGCTGCTGCCGCAAAACGTAGAAACCATCGAAGAGCAAGTAACCCGCGTCTACAGCCAGTACCGACAGTGCGCAAGTGACCTGGACAAGCACATCTACCTGCGCTCGATCCAGGACAACAACGAAACATTGTTCTTCCGCCTGCTCGACTCTCATTTGGAAGAGATGCTGCCCATTATCTACACCCCGACCGTGGGCCAGGCGTGCCAGGAGTTTTCGAAGATCTACCGCACCCACCGCGGCTTGTTCGTGTCCTACCCGGACCGTGATCGCATCGACGACATCCTGCGCAGCGCCACCAAGGACCGCATCAAGATCATCGTCGTGACCGACAGTGAGCGCATCCTCGGGCTGGGCGACCAAGGTATTGGCGGCATGGGCATTCCGATCGGCAAGCTGTCGTTGTACACCGCGTGTGGCGGGATAAGCCCGGCTTACACCTTGCCGATTGTGCTGGATGTCGGCACCAACAATCAGGAATTGCTGGACGACCCGATGTACATGGGCTGGCGCCACAAACGCATCACCGGCAAAGAGTACGAAGATTTCGTCGCGCTGTTCATCGAAGCCGTGCAGCGCCGCTGGCCGGACGTGCTCCTGCAGTTCGAAGACTTCGCCCAGACCAACGCCATGCCGTTGCTGGAGAAATACCGCGATGAGCTGTGCTGCTTCAACGACGACATTCAGGGCACCGCGTCGGTGGCGGTGGGAACGTTGCTGGCTGCCTGCAAGGCGAAGAATGAATCGCTGAGTCAGCAGCGCGTGGTCTTCCTGGGTGCCGGCTCGGCCGGTTGCGGGATCGCCGAACACATCATTGCCGCGATGGTCATCGAAGGCTTGAGCGAAACCGAAGCGCGCAAGCGGGTGATGATGGTCGACCGGTTCGGCTTGCTGACCGACAGCATGGACAACCTGCTGGACTTCCAGAAAAACCTGGCGCAAAAAGCTGCCGATGTCGCGGGCTGGTCGAGTGCCGACGGTTACCCGGAGCTGCTGGACGTGGTCAGGAACGGCCAACCGACGGTGTTGATCGGCGTGTCCGGCCAGCGTGGCCTGTTCACCGAGCAGATCATCCGCGAAATGCACAAGCACTGTGCCAAGCCGCTGGTCATGCCGCTGTCCAACCCGACCTCCAAAGTCGAGGTGACGCCGCAGGAAGTGCTGACCTGGACCAACGGCGATGCGCTGGTGGCGACCGGCAGCCCATTCGCACCGGTCACGGTCGGCGACCGCACGTTCCACATCGCGCAGTGCAACAACTCCTACATTTTCCCGGGCATCGGCTTGGGCGTGATCGCGGCGAAAGCCACGCGCATCACCGACAAAATGCTAATGGCTGCTTCCAATGCGTTGGCCGAGTGCTCGCCGATGGTGACGGGCAAAGGCGATGCCGTGCTGCCGCCGCTCAAGGAAATCCAGGCGGTGAGCAAGAAAATTGCCTTGGCCGTTGCCAAGCAGGCCCAGGCTGAAAATGTTGCGCTGGACACCTCCGACGAGATGCTGGTCGAGGCCATCGAGCGCAACTTCTGGATGCCGAACTACCGCAGCTATCGTCGAAGCGCAGTGTAACGAGCTCCCGCGAGCGGGCGTTTCAATCCGGCGGGCGCCCACTTGCTGACGGGGGAGTGACACCCTCGCTTGCGCCCGTCAGCGAGCGCCTACAGGGGGAGGTGCCACCGATGGTCCCGGGCGGCATCCCGACCTGCGCCGGGCACGTTGCACGATCTGCGTCATCAACTGTTTTGCGAACCATGGGCTATTCGTGTGCTCACCATGAGCCGTAAGGGACGCCGAATTTTTCGATGTAGGCCTGGGATTCGGCGGAGATCGGGTCGTACACACCGTTTGAATTTCCGTCCCACGGTCCCACTGGGTCGACCTTCGCCTGCACCTTAGTCACTGTAATGGGAGATAGGCAAGGTCCCGTCACCCATACTTTTGCGATGCCACCGGGAGCCAGCCCGATCACGATTGCTTCGCGGTATTGCTCCTCATTTTTTCCAGTAAAACGACAAAAAACCTTTTCTTTCTTGCGCATGATGTTGCGCACCGACTCCGGAATGTCGATACGCGTGTGGTAAGTTTGGGGTTCGACCTTTGATTGCCATCGGACGTAGATCTGCCTTGGCAGGTCGGCGCCCATCACGTATTTGCCTTAACCTCAGCCCGCAACGTGATCAGCGGCTCGAGTTCGACTTCTTCCTCCTCTTCCTCGAGGTCGTCGCCAGCGTCGTCAGCGGCGCTGGCGGGTTTGCGTGGGCTGGCAGGCGCAACGGCCGCGCTCGGGCCCAGCGAGTGATGGGGGGCGGGGATGGAAGAATTGCCAGCGTAAGTGGCACTCACTACCGACGGAATCAGAATGGACCGGCATGGGCAACCGCTGACGCTGTGCAGTGTGCCCGCGACCGGCAGGTTATCGGCTGTGAAGTGAGGCAGTCCGCCTTCGATTTGGTAAAGCTTGCCGTCGACGCCGCAACTGACGACGTCGCCCATGCGCGCCATGTCCAGCCCCTCGAGGTCGATGTTAGACGTCGCCTGCTGAACCTTCCCGCCGCAGGTCGTGCGGTCGAACAGGCGAATGAAAAAGCCTTCCCTCATCAATGTTCCTCCTGTGAACGTTGCCAGCCAGTGCAAAAGCGGCCGACCGGCGGGGCTCGGCATCATGGCCAGATCGGAGAGGGGCAGCTGTGTCAGGGCGCGCCAGAGGTCGTGCGACGGGGATGAAGAATGGCTAGTCCGTTTCCTACAGACAATGACGGGGTCAACATGCAGAACTTTAGAGGCCATCCGACGCGTTGGAAGTCAGCGGAAACCCTCGCCGTCAGACCCCACCTTTTGTTCGCATCCTTTTCACAAAAAATTGATAGCGCGGCCCCTAAAGTTCGCCACATCGGGGAAGCGACCTGTTCTTCATCCGACGCCCCCTTTTTTCAGGCACGTACCTTTCCATGTTGAACGTAAAAGCAGTTCGCCCCGAACTCGTGACCCTGCTCGCCAGCATTTTCTTATTAGCGGGATTTAACGTCACGCTGTGGCGGCATTTATTCACCCTCACCGATTTAAACGGCCAGGGGCTCTTGTTGCGCGGTGCGTTTGCCCTCATGGTGCTAGGCGCCTTCAATATCGTTCTGACGCTGTTTGCCTTCAAGCACGTATTGAAACCGTTATTGATTGTGTTGTTCATGGTCAGTGCTGGCGTCGCCTATTTCATGAACGAATATGGCGTCTTGATCGATTCGGGGATGTTCCGCAACTTTGCCGAAACCAATGCCACGGAAGTTCAGGGCCTGTTGTCGCTCAAGTTGATTGCTTACTTGCTGTTACTGGGTGGTGTGCCGTCCCTGATACTTTGGAAAACATCCATCCTCTACCGTCGCTGGCCGCGCGAAGTCTTGAGCAAGGTCGTCGTCTGCGTTGTCTGCGCCAGCGTGACGGGCGGGGTGGCGCTGATGAATTACCAAGGTTTGTCCTCCTTGTTTCGCAATCATCACGAACTGCGGCTGATGGTGGTGCCGAGCAACTACATCGGAGCGTCGCTGAGCTACCTCAGCGAACAGGTGAAGTCTGCCCGGCAGCCATTCGTGAGCATCGGTGAAGACGCGAAACTGGCCAGCGAGTGGCAACAACACAAACGCAAATCCTTGACTGTCCTGGTAGTAGGGGAGAGTGCGCGGGCCGAAAACTTCGGCATTCTGGGCTATAACCGCGACACCACCCCGGAGCTGAAAAAAGAACGCGGCTTGCTGACGTTCACGGATGTGCACTCCTGCGGTACGGAAACCGCGGTGTCGGTGCCGTGTATGTTTTCCAACATGGGACGCCGGGACTACAACGCCAGTGTGGCCAAAAACCAGGAGGGCATGCTCGATGTGCTCAAGCGAGCGGGGCTGGATGTGATCTGGCGCGACAATCAATCCGGCTGCAAGGGCACCTGCGATCGAGTGACTTTGCAGGACGTCAGCAACCTCCAGGATCCCCTGCTCTGCGCCGACCACGAGTGTCGCGACGAGATCCTTTTGCAGGGGCTGCAGCACTTCATCGATCAATTGGATAAAGACACCGTTCTGGTACTTCACCAGATGGGCAGCCACGGGCCTGAATACTTCAAGCGATATCCCAAGGCCTTCGAGAAGTTCACCCCGGTCTGTGAAAGCAATGCCCTGAATAATTGCTCGCGAGAAAGCATTATCAACGGCTATGACAACACGTTGTTGTACACCGATCATGTGCTGGCGACGTTGATCGATACCTTGCGGCGCAATCAGGACAAAGTGGACACCGCCATGGTTTACCTGTCGGATCACGGTGAGTCACTGGGCGAATACAACCTGTTCCTGCATGGCACGCCTTATATGCTCGCGCCCGATCAGCAGAAGCACGTGCCGATGATCGCCTGGTTCTCCGACAGCTATCAGCAAACGTTCGCCGTGGACACGCATTGCCTGCAGCAAGAGCGCAACGCGCCGTTGAGCCAGGACAACCTGTTCCATTCGATGCTCGGTCTGTTGCAAGTTCACACCCGCGTCTATAACCCCGCGCTGGATATGTTCGCCGGTTGTCGTGGGATCTACACCGACGGGGTGCTGGCCAATGAATGAGCCCACGACGGACCACTCCCCGCTGCAGGCCCATGTGCACCAGCATGAGCAGGGGCTGGCGCGACGCTTGAGCCTGTGGCGCGACGCTCAGCTAGCCCGCCTGGCCTTGCGCGACGCGGGCGATCCTGGCCTGGTACTGGATTTGCCGTCCGGTGCCGGTCGCTTCTGGCCCGTTCTCGCCGAACATGCAAACCGGGTGATACTTGCCGCCGATCCGTCCTGGGACATGCTCGACATTGCCCAGGCACAGTCGTCCACCGATGTACGCCAACGCATTCGGACGTTTCAAAGCTCCGCGCTGTGCATCGATCTGTCCGCCAACGCGGTGGATTGCATCTTTTGCATGCGGTTGTTTCATCACATCGCCGACAGTGACAAGCGCCGTGCGATTCTCGACGAGTTTTACCGAGTGACGCGGGACACGGCCATCGTTGCTCTGTGGGTCGACGGCAACCTGAAGGCATGGCGCCGCAAGCGCCTGGAACGACTGTCAGTGCGTGAGGGGGAGAAGTCGATGCCTCGCAACCGCTTCGTGGTGGGGCGCAGCCAGATCGAGTCGGAATTTCGCGATGCCGGCTTTCGGATCGTCGGCCACCATGATTTTCTTCCCGGCTATGCCATGTGGCGTGTTTACGTGTTGCGCAAAGTGGGTTCCTGAGCCTATGAGCGGTCGTCGGTGGCGCACAATTGCCGGACAGGCAGGATGAAGTTGGTCGAGACTTGCAGGACGGATGCCCGGTAAACGCTCTGAGCGATATATACTGCGCGCCATTCTACAAGGGAGAGCCGTGTGGCCATCGATATTCTCTGGATTCGCGACGACGAGAGCCTCGCCCACCATTGTGCGCAGTGGCAGAAATTGCCATTCGTCGCCCTCGACACCGAATTCATGCGGGTCGACACCTTTTATCCCATTGCCGGGCTGTTGCAGATCGGCGACGGTTCTCGCGCTTTCCTGATCGACCCCTTGCTGATCGACGACTGGGCGCCGCTGGCTGCGTTACTGGAAAACACCGCCGTCATCAAGGTGCTCCACGCCTGCAGCGAGGACCTGGAGGTGCTGTTGCGCCTGACGGGCAGCCTGCCCGCGCCGCTTTTTGACACTCAACTGGCCGCCGCCTACTTGAACCTCGGTTTTTCCATGGGCTATTCGCGATTGGTTCAGGAAGTCCTGAACATCGAATTGCCCAAAGGCGAAACCCGTTCGGACTGGTTGCAGCGTCCCTTGTCGGACACGCAAATCAGTTACGCCGCCGAAGATGCGGTACACCTTGCAGAAGTCTATGCGCTGCTGCGTCCTCGCCTGTCGGACGAGAAGTACGCCTGGGTGCTGGAAGATGGCGCCGAGCTGGTCGCCAATCTGCGCCGTGAAACCGATCCCTATGAGGTCTACCGCGAAGCCAAGCTGGCTTGGAAACTGTCTCGTGCGCAGTTGAACGTGCTGCGTGAGCTCTGCGCCTGGCGCGAGCAGCAGGCGCGCCTTCGCAACCAGCCTCGCAACCGGATATTGCGCGAGAATTCCCTTTGGCCGCTGGCAAAGGGGCAGCCGGACAATCTGGTTGCGCTGGCCCGAATCGAAGACATGCACCCCAAGACCGTACGTCAGGACGGCGAATTCTTGCTGGACCTGATCAAGACGGCAGGCAGCGTCTCCCCCGATCTATGGCCGCCGGCCTTGCCGGAGCCGCTGCCGATCGAAGCGTCGAGCGTGCTCAAGCGCCTACGGGCCATTGGGCAACACCAGGCCGAACGGCTGAACATGGCCCCGGAACTGATGCTGCGGAAAAAGACGCTCGAAGCCTTGCTCAAGACCGGGTTTCCTGACGGTCCCTACCAACTGCCCGATTCGCTGCGTGGCTGGCGCCGCGAGTTGATGGGCCAGATGCTGCTCGACAGCCTGGCCACTGCCGGAGAACAGCGTTGAAACAGATTTGCTCCATCTACCGCAGCCCGCGCAAAAACGAAATGTACCTGTATGTGCTCAAGAGCGAGGCGCTGGAACGAGTACCGGAAGGCTTGCTCAGCGTTTTCGGTAAACCGCAACACGCGTTCGACCTGGTATTGACCCCTGAACGCACGCTGGCACGCGAAGACATTCACACGGTGCTGGAAAACCTGGAAAAGCAGGGTTATCACTTGCAGATGCCGCCTGCCGAGGAGGAGTACATCGAGCACCTCCCCGAAGAGTTGCTGCGCCGCAACGACCCGGTCTGATCGCTCACACCCGCCGATCACCGCGGGTTTTTCCAAGGCTGTCCATGCGCCAGATCCGTTTCTGTCTTTGAGCGGGCAACCTGGGTGAGGGCGGTCGCACGTTCTGTTTTTTCGAGTTTTGATTTCATGCGCGTTCTGATCGCCGAACACGATTACGCTGTTTACACCGACCTGCTTCGCAAGGCCGCTCCCGATATCGAGGTCCTCAGCAGCGGCGACTCTGCCGAGCTGGCAAAAATGGCGGTGGATGCGCCGATCTGGCTGGGACAGCCTGATCTGCTCGCGACCCTGTTGCGTCAGGGTCACCGACCGCAATGGCTGCAGTCGACCTGGGCCGGTATCACGCCGCTGCTGGCCGACGGGCTCCAGCGCGATTACCGGTTGACACGGGCCGTGGGGATTTTTGGCCAGGTCATGGCTGAGTTCGTCCTGACCTACATGCTGGTGCACGAGCGCGAAGTGCTGGCGCGTCTGGTCAGCCAGGTCGAGCGCAAATGGGACACCCGGCCAGGCATGAGCCTTGCGGGGCGCAAGGCATTGATCGTCGGCACCGGTGACATCGGCCTGAGCGTCGCCCGCTTCCTGACGCCCTTTGGCGTGCAGGTGTATGGCGTGGCTTCGACGTCCCGTACGCTGGCGCCTTTCCTCGAAGTCGGCGCGCTGGACGACTTGCCCCGCCTGGTGGCGGACGCTGACTTCGTGATCAACCTGCTGCCCAATACCCCGCAGACCCACGACATTTACGACGCGAAGCTGTTCGCCCATTTCAAGCCATCGTCATTGTTCATCAATGTCGGACGGGGGGTGGCGGTGGTCGATGCGGATTTGGTCAATGCGTTGAAGGAAGGTCATCTGGCGGGCGCGGTCATCGATGTCTGTCGCCAGGAGCCGCTGCCGCAGCGCCATCCGTTCTGGACCGCGTGGGGCCTTTTGCTGACCGGCCACAGCTCGGCACCGACGTCGCCGCCCGCGATGACCCGCCTGTTCGTCGACAACCTGGCGGCCTACACGGCGGGTGAACCCCTGCGCGGGGAAGTGGACTTCGAGAAGGGGTACTGAGCCCCGCCAGACCGGGTCTCGCCAGACCGGGTCGCGTCAGACCGGGTCGCGCCAGACCGGATCCGTGCGGTCAGGGGGCTCAGGTTTACAAGCTGAAGTCCCCTTCGGCGACCAGTTCGGCGAGCGGGCGCCGTGGGCTCGGGGTTTCGCGGGCTTGCAGGTAGTCGGGCAGGCTCGATTTGTCGCCCAGCTTGCCGATGGCGACAGCGGCATGCAGCGCGTAACCGTCCGGGATCTTCAATTCCTTGCGGGTCAGTTCCTGGTCGAAGCCGGCCATGCCATGGGTATGCCACCCGCTCAAGCTGGCTTGCAATGCCAAATGGCCCCAGGCCGACCCGGTGTCGAAGGTGTGCCACAAGGCGGGCGTCTCTTCAGTGGCCCCGGGGGCCGTGAAGGTGGTCTTGGAGATCACGATGACCAGCGCCGCCGCATGCTGCGCCCAGCCCCGGTTGAACTCGTTCAGCAGGCCCAGAAAACGTTCCCAGTTCGGCGTGTCGCGACGTGCATACAGAAAGCGCCACGGTTGCGAGTTGTAAGCCGACGGTGCCCAGCGTGCCGCTTCAAAAAAGCTCAGCAACGTTTCTTGGGGGATACCCTCGCCGGTGAATGCGCGAGGCGACCAGCGGTCGGTGAATTGCGGGTGAATGGGGTAGTCGGCAATGCGAGGGTTGGCGCTCATGAAGGGCTGATCCTGAACAGGTTGAAGTGACCGCGTGCCCGGAGGCGCAGCGCGCGGCATCCATCAGATGGGCCGTGGACGGCAGGCATCGTCGAAACGGTAAGGCGTGATGCGGGGGTGGCAGGCGCTCAGCGCGGCCGCGTGAGGGCATAAAGCTACTTGGCCGCCCCGTTCATGACAACCCTGCGCTACCGACAGTCGCCGCTGCTTTCCCCCTGCGCGATGTGCCTCTAGACTGGCGGCCTTTTCATCAGCCGATACCGATTGCCTCACGCCATGGCCGCCAAAGTCGAACCGTTCTGGATGCGCAAGTCCCTTTCTCAACTCGATTCCAAGGAGTGGGAATCATTGTGCGACGGCTGTGGCCTTTGCTGCCTGCAGAAGCTCGAAGACGAGGAGGATGGCAGCGTCTATTACACGCGCATTGCGTGCAAACTGCTGGACTTGAACACCTGCCAATGCAGCGATTATCCGAACCGTAAGGCGCGAGTGCCCGATTGCATTCAGCTCACGCCTGGCCAGGCCGATGAGTTCAAGTGGTTGCCCCCCACCTGCGGGTATCGACTGGTCAGCGAGGGGAAGGACCTGCCCATATGGCACCATCTGGTGTGCGGTGATCGGGACCAGGTCCACAAACAGCGCATCTCCCAGTCCGGCCGCATGCTCAGCGAAGCCAGCGTGGCCGAAGACGACTGGGAGGATTACCTGATTTTCCGCGCGGGTTAACGCACGTCGCGCGCCGGTTTAAACGCCTTTGGACCCGGTCACCGCGTCCACGCTCTTCACGACGGCTTCTTCCGCAGCCACTTCGGCCTTGGTTTTGAGCTTGCTCAGCTCGGCACCGGCTTCCTCGATGCGCGCGCGGGCGGCAGCCATGTCGCTACGGCTTTTTTCCAGCAGGGACTTGGCCGAGCAATGGCCGGTGATGCCGCGAGCCAGTACTGCGCCACCAATGGCCAGTTGCACCAGGCCGAAAAGGCCACCACGGCGCAGGCCCTTGCCCATCATCAAGACGCCCCCGGCCAGCGAGCCGATGCGCTCCCAGCCTTGTACATTCTGTTCGGGAAGGTCACGCAGCGGACGTTCTACGCGTGTCAGGATCGGGGTATCGCTCATGAGGGTTCTCCATGAAAAGTAGGGTCCCTGTAGCTGACTGCCGCGTGACGAAACTGTTCCATGCGTTTATCGGGACGGTGGTCAGGTCCGTTCGGTTTCGCGTCCGAACAGTGGGCCGGAGCGGGTGTTGTTGCCTTTGGCCATGCGGTCGTACAAAACCACATTGACGGTCGCGGCCAGGTTCATGCATCCGGTGGTGGGGATGTACACCACGTCTTCACACCAATCACGAATCTCCTTGTCCAGCGAACCGTCCTCGGGGCCGAAAATGTAGATCGCTCGATCAGGGTGGGTGTATTCAGGCAGCGCACGGGCGCCTTCGACCAGCTCGACGGCGACGGGGACGCACCCCAGCGGGATGATTTTCTTCAGGTCGTCGATGCCGATCAGGGGGATGTCCTGATGGATTTTCTTGGTGTCAGTGACAAAGTCTCGCGCCCGCTCATAGCGCTTGCCGGTGTAGAACACCGACGCCACCCCGTAACAGCCTGCCGCGCGCATGACCGAGCCGACGTTTTCCGGTGATTTAGGGTTGAACAAGCCGATACAGGCATAGCGTTTGTTGGCCACGAGGGGAGGGTGCTCTTCGGAAAACGGGGGCGCAGTTTCAAGCTTCGAGCCTCAAGCTGCAAGTCAAGGCAACGGCCGGAGGGCCCGGCCGCGCCTTCCCGGCAGAGGGCGATTCAGGATTTGCCGCTGTCTTTCATCAAACCGGCCAGTGCGGCAAAAGGATTATGGGTGGCCTTGGCGGTTTTCGGTGTGCCGAGCGAACCCTCGGAGAAATACTGTTGGTCGGTGTAGCGCGAGTGCTCATTGTCATGGCAGTACAGGCACAGGAGCTCCCAATTAGAGCCATCCTGAGGGTTGTTGTCATGATTGTGGTCGCGATGGTGCACGGTCAGTTCGCTCAGGCGCTTGCCGGAGAACTCCCGGGCGCAGCGACCGCAGACATGCGGGTACATGCGCAAGGCCTTGTCGCGGTAACCCATTTCGCGGTCGCGTTGGGCATCGGCAAGGATGCGATCAAGTTTGGACGTATTGGTCGGCGTGCCCGAGCTCATGGTGTCACCTGTTTCGTGTGCGGTTGGCAGTGGGACGAGTTTAGCGCGTTGCTCGGGGTTCCACAGCCATCACCGACAGTGGCAATTTTCTCGCGCAAGAGTAGCCTGAGCCGCAGGAAAGAAGATTGGCTGCGGAGGCCAACGATGATGCGGTTGATTTTAGCGATGTCTGCGCTGACGATCATGGGCGTGTCGCCCGTCGTCGCCGAAACGTTGCAACCTGTCCTGAATACGCCCGAGCCGATCGCGGCGACCGCCGGTTCGCCTGGTACGGCGACCCCGACGCCTTATCCGCAGGTTTCCCCACCTGGGGTTCCACGCGTGGGCGGGCAGGGCAATCCGCCCTTGTTGCCGAAAATTCCGCAACCGGGGCCGCCCAAGGACGATGAGCCACTGCCGGCGCTGACCCCGCCCGCCAAGCCGGCGCCCTGAGAGGCACTCGGCAGCAGGCCTGCCAATGCCGGAAGCGGCTACTCGTGCTGCGCCAGCACTTGGCCGTCCATCATTCGCAGGCGCTTGGACATGGCCACCGCGATGGCCCGGATGATCTTGGCGGCGACTTTCGGCGCTTCGTTGAGCATCTTGTCCAGTGAGTCCTTGCCCAGGTTCAGCAGAGAGCAGGGCGACGCCGCGATGCAAGTGGCTGACCGTCGCTCCCCGTCCAGCACCGCCATCTCGCCAAACGCTCGACCGCTGCGCAGAAGGGCGGTTTCCACCTGCCTGCCTTCGCCGTTGAGTTTCTGAACCGACACCGTGCCCGAGTGGAGGATGCACATGAACGTGCCGGCGTCCCCCTCATTGAAAACTGCGTCGCCTTTATCGACGTGGCTGATGCTGAAATAGCCCGCAGCCGCGGAAAAGTCCGCTGGCGTGAGCGCGAGAAACAGCCCGCAGTCCATCAGCATTTCACGGATTTCATTGTTCAGAGAGGAATTCGTCGGCATGGCATATGTCTTTTCGGTGTCGAGAGAGCGGCCCCGGACCCCACAGGGTCGGGCGCCGTCAGATAGGACCCGTCGGGTGAAGAGAGTTCCTCAGGCCATTTGCAGGACCTTGAAGATAAAGCCGTATTCGAGCGCCACGTCACGTAATCCCTGATAGCGACCGCTCATCCCGCCATGCCCTGCACCCAGTTCGGTCTTGAGCAACAGCAGGTTGTCATCGGTCTTGGTGTCGCGCAACTTGGCCACCCATTTGGCCGCTTCCCAATACTGCACGCGGCTGTCGTTGTATCCGGCGATCACCAGCATCGCGGGATACGCCTGCGCACTGACGTTTTCATAAGGCGCGTAGGCCTTGATCCGAGCGTAGACCTCCGGCTCCTGAGGGTTGCCCCATTCGTCGTATTCGGTGACGGTCAACGGCAGATCCGGATCGAGCATGGTGTTGAGGACGTCGACGAACGGCACTTCGGCGATCGCCGCCTTGAACAACTCAGGGCGTTGATTCACGACCGCGCCGATCAGCAAACCGCCAGCGCTGCCGCCGCTGATCACCAACTGTTCGGAAGTTGTCAGGTGTTCTGCGATCAGGTGTTCGGCGCAGGCGATGAAGTCGTCGAACGTGTTCTGCTTGTGCGCTTGTTTGCCATTGCGGTACCAGGCCTCACCCAATTCCCCGCCGCCGCGCACGTGGGCGATGGCGAAGGCAACGCCGCGGTCGAGCAGGCTCAGCCGGGCATGGGAGAACCACGGGTCCAGGCTGGCGCCATAGGCACCGTAGCCATACAGGTAAAGCGGGACCGGCTGGCCGGCCAGTTCCCGTTTGACGACCAGGCTGATCGGCACTCGGGTGCCGTCGGCCGCAGTCGCCCACAGCCGCTGACTGACGTAGGCATCGGCGTCGAATTCACCCAATACTGGCGTTTCCTTGAGAACGACCTGTTCGCCGGTGGCCAGCATCAGTTGGCGAACCTGCGGCGGACGATTGAGGGATTGGTAGCGCAGTCGGATCCTGTCGCTTTCGAATTCGAGGGTGTCCTGCACATAGAGGTTGTACGCCGCATCCGGCAGTCGCACGCGGTAGGCGGGCAGGCCCTGGGGGTGGACTTCGACAATGGGCAGGCCGCCTTCGCGCAGGCTCAGGGTCAGGCCCCGGGCGTTCAGGCTGAACCCATCGAGCATGACCGTTTCGCTGTGCGGGACGAGGGTCTGCCATGTGCTGCGCTCCGGTACCCCGCTGGCCTGCTCGGGGGCATGGAACAGTGCGAAGTTGATACCGGTCTGGTTGCTGCGAATCAGCCAGCTCCAGGTGCCGTCGATCAAGCCATGGTCCACCGAGTACTCGTGGCCTTCACTGCGTGCAGCGATACAGGTGAAGGCCTGCTCCGGTGTGCTGGCGTCCAGTACCCAGCTCTCGCCGGTGGTTTTGCTGTCCAGTGCCAGCACCAGTTGGCGTTCGGAACTGGTGCGGTAGCAATGCAGGAAGAAGCGGCCATCGGGCTCGCTGAACACCAGATCGGCGTCATGGGTGCCCAGCCGGTGGCGATACAGCTTGTGAGGGCGATGGGTCTCGTCTAGTTCGCCAAAGAACAGGGTCTGGCTGTCGTTGGCCCAGGTCATGCTGCCATCGCAGTCCTCGAACGGCAGAGCGGTGATATCGCCAGTGTTCAGCTCCTTGACGAACAGACGATAAATCTCATCGCCGCTGGTATCGGTGCTGTAGGCCAGGCGCTGATGATCCGGGCTGATGCTGAACGTGCCCAAGGAAAAGAAGCCCCCGTTGGCCAGGGCATTGGGGTCCAGCAGCAGTTCTTCGGCGCTTTCGTCGACGGTGAGGGCGTCGTCCGCCGGGCGCGGGCAGCGGTAATGCCGGGCATACTCATCGCCTTCGGTGGTCCGGGTGTAATAGAGGTACGGGCCCCATGGCGACGGGAGCGACAGGTCGGTCTCCAGGATGCGGCTCTTGATTTCCTGAAACAGGGACTCGCGCAGTGCTTCCTGATCGGCCAGTTGCTCGTCTTGGTAGGTATTTTCGGCCTTCAAATAGTCGATCACCTCATCGGTGTCGCGGTTCTGCAGCCAGGCATAGGGGTCAGGGCCGTCGCCTTTGCGGGCAATCGGGGCGCTGGAAGTGCGGAGGGATGAATGCATGCGAGGCTCTCTCTGATGGGAAGCCGGCCGCTGCGAAAAGCACCTGCAAGGGCGCAGCGGACCGATTACTGAAGCCGGGTAAGCCAGGCCGGTGAAAAGTCGTTATCATAAGCGCCTCTTTACCTCCCTTACCACGGACGTCATGACCGACAACGACTATCTGATTGCTTGGGGGCTCTACGCGTTTGCCGCGTTGGGCTGTCTGTTGGTGTGGTTCAAGCTCACCGGCTGGATGTGGCGCTACCTTCGCGAGCCGCTGCGCGTCATTGGCGCGGTGCTGCTGTTCTGCCCGACCGTGATCGATCCGGTCAAGGAAACCTACGCACCCGCGCTGGCGATCAGTGTGCTGGACCTGGGCCTGAAGGTGGGCAACAACGTCTGGCGTGCCGCCCTGGATCTGTCGACCTATGGCGCCATCGCCTTGGGGGTGTATGTCGTTTTCGCGCTGATCCGCCTGCCGTTTCTGCGCAAGAAAAAGGCCCGACAAGCCCACGCAGAGGCCGTCGCCGCGCAAGCGGCCGCCGAGGAGAAAGAAAACGACGAGCCGTTTGCCGCGCAGGTACCTTCCCGCTACGGCAGCGCGGCGACTCCGCCGAGTAAAGGTGGCAGCGGTGGCACTGCCGGCCGCTACCGGGTCGAACCCAAGCTTTGACCGGCCTGCCTGCCGACGAACCTTCGAGACCCGAGCATGTGTGAACTTCTGGGCATGAGCGCCAATGTACCCACCGACATCGTGTTCAGCTTCACCGGGCTGATGCAGCGCGGTGGCCGCACCGGTCCGCACCGCGACGGCTGGGGCATCGGATTCTACGAAGGGCGCGGCCTGCGGGTGTTTCAAGACCCTGCGGCGAGCAGCGAATCCGAAGTCGCGCAACTGGTCCAGCGTTATCCGATCAAGAGCGAAGTGGTGATCGGCCACATCCGCCAGGCCAACGTGGGCAAGGTCTGCCTGTCGAACACGCACCCATTCGTGCGTGAACTGTGGGGGCGCAACTGGTGTTTTGCCCATAATGGGCAACTGGCGGACTTTCACCCCAGCGCCACGTTCTACCGTCCGGTGGGGGACACCGACAGCGAAGCGGCTTTTTGTGACCTGTTGAACCGGGTGCGTGAAGACTTTCCCGAGCCGGTCGAGGTGGAGCAATTGCTCCCGACCCTGGTGCAGGCGTGCGGCGAATACCGCAGCAAAGGCGTTTTCAATGCGTTGCTCAGTGACGGCGACTGGCTGTTCTGCTTTTGTTCGACCAAGCTGGTGCACATCACCCGCCGTGCGCCCTTCGGCCCGGCTCGGCTCAAAGACGTCGATGTGATCGTGGATTTTCAGGCGGAAACAACCCCTGACGACGTGGTCACAGTCATTGCCACCGAGCCGCTGACTGAAAACGAAACCTGGAATCGCTACGAGCCGGGCCACTGGAGCCTGTGGCGACGTGGCGAATGCGTGGCCGAAGGCCGAACCTGATCGAGAGGGACCTATGCTGCGAAGCTATGTGCGACTGGTGTTGTTCACCGCAGGCCTGTTGATCGGCGTGCAGATTCCGGGATTCATCAGCGACTACAGCAAGCGTGTCGAAGCCCATTTGATGGAAGCCCAGCAAACCTTGCGCGGGTACAACGAGACCGCCCAACGCTTCTTCAACGGTGATGTGCAGGCGCTGATCCAGCACTATCGCAATAGCGAAGACCCGGTCTTCCGCACGGACGCCAACAACATCAGCAACCTGCTGAGCCGCAATCAACTGCTCGACCGTGAATGGATGGCCCTGCAGGGCCCGTGGTATCTGCGTGCCTGGCACGTGCTGACGGCCGCCGACCCGGACATCCGCGCCGAGACCTGGAATGGCTACACCTGGCAAGTGCTGCTGTCGCCGGAAGTGATCGGCTGGGGCCTGGCCTGCGCGTTGCTGTTCTCGCTGGTGATCGAAAGCTTCGTGGTATTCATCGACTGGCTGTTCGTGGGCCGCGTCTACAAGCGTCGGGTCCGGCGGGAGTGGGAGTGAAGCTGCTCGCTTTCTTGTAGGAGAGAGCAGCGCGTTCACTTTTTCTTATCCTCCCCTCCCGTTTTTATTCGTTGGACGTTCCCGCCTCTTTCACCCAAAAATGCGCCTGCACACGACAGGCGTGTCTCAGCGGCGCTGCCCGCGTAGACTCAAGCCTCGATCCCCTCTCATTCACACAGGAGTTCACCCCTTGGGCCGCCTGTTATTGAATTGCGACATCGGCGAAAGCTACGGCGCGTGGACCATGGGCCTGGACGCCGAGGTCATGCCGTACATCGACTGCGCCAACATTGCTTGCGGCTTCCACGCCGGAGATCCGAGCGTCATGCGCAAGACCGTGGCCTTGGCGCTCAAACACGATGTCACCATCGGGGCGCACCCGGCGTACCCGGATCTGGTGGGTTTCGGCCGACGTTCGATGGCGTGCTCGCCACAGGAAATTCAAGACTTGCTGCATTACCAGATCGGCGGACTCGATGGCGTGGCTCGCGCCCAGGGCGGGCGGGTTCGCTACGTCAAACCCCACGGCGCGATGTACAACGACATGATGGCCAACCCAACCCAACTGCGCGCCGTCATCGAAGGCATTGCCCGCTACAACCCGGAACTGCCGCTGATGGTGTTGTCGATGCGCGACAACAGCGCGGTCCAGGCAATGGCCGATGAGTTCGGTGTCACCCTGTGGTTCGAGGCCTTCGCCGATCGCGCCTATGACAGCGCGGGCCGTCTGGTGTCACGCAGCCTGCCGGGCGCGGTGCATCACGAGCCGGAGCTGATCATCCAGCAAGCGATGACCCTGTCTCGTGGCGAGGCGTTGATCGCCAGCGACGGCAGCGAACTCAAGCTCAAGGTCGACACCCTCTGTGTGCACGGCGACAACGCCAGCTCCATTGCCGCCGTGCAGCGGATTCGTCAGGCGCTGGGAACGATGTCTGCATCATGAATGTGCGTATCGAGGTCGTGGCGATCGATTGCCTGATGGTGCGTCTGTTCGATGCCATCGACGAAGCCAACATGCCGTGGATGCTTGCCGCCAGCCAGCGCTTGCGCCATGGGTTCGGTGCCCATTTGATCGACCTGGTGCCGTCGTACACCACGCTGATGGTGCATTACGACCTGATGGCGCTGGACCCGCAGCGAGCCCGGGCCTTGATTGCCGAATCGTTGGAAAACCTTTCCCCCGATGCGGGCAGCGGCGGGCGCAGCCATGCGATACCGGTCTGGTACGACCTCAATGTCGGTCCCGAACTGACGCTACTTGCCAAACGCAGCGGATTGTCGGTGGACGAGGTGATTCGTCGTCACAGTCAGCGTGAGTATCAGGTTTTCGCGCTGGGCTTCGCGCCGGGCTTCGCCTTCATGGGCTTGGTGGAGGAAGTGTTGGCTGCGCCGCGGATCAAAACCCCGCGCAAACGGGTGGCGGCAGGCAGCGTCGGAATCGCTGAGCGCCAGACCGCCGCTTACCCGCTCGAGTCTCCCGGCGGCTGGAACATCCTGGGTCGCACTCCCGCCAAATTGTTCGATCGTGACATCGACGGCTACAGCCTCATGCAGCCCGGGGACACCGTGCGCTTCGATCCCATCGATCACGCTGAATTCATCCGCCTGGGCGGCGACGACACGCCATTGGAGGCCTTGGCATGAGCCTGCTGACGGTGAAAAGCAGTACGCCGCTTTGTCTGTTGCAGGACGCCGGCCGTTTTGGCGTGCGTCATCTGGGCGTGACGCAAGGGGGCGCATTGGACGGGTTGTCCATGGCCTGGGCGAACAAACTCCTGAACAATCCGCTCGACGCGGCGGTGATTGAAGTGGCGCTGGGCGGGTTGGTGCTGATCGCCGAGTCGGACTGTTGCCTCGCTTTGGCGGGTGCGGATCTGGGCGTGATGCTGGACGATCGTCCGATCGCGCCTTGGCGCAGCTTTTTCGTTCGTAAGGGCCAGCAATTGCGCTTCGTTCAGCCGGTTTCGGGGGCGCGTGCCTACCTCGCCGCGCCTGGCGGCTTTGATGCGGTCGATGTGCTGGGCAGTTGCGCGACGGTAGGAAGAGAAGGGCTGGGCGGCCTTGATGGCAGTGGCAAAGCGCTGAAGCAGGGCGACCAACTGAGCTACTCAGGGACCTCGTTTGAATTGAGCACCTTGCCCGATCACCTGATCCCGAACCTTGAAGACACCCGCCCGCTGGACGTCGTGCTCGGCGCCCAGATCGGCCAGTTCAGCGGCCAAAGCCTGTTCGACGCCTTCAACAGCGACTGGACCCTCGACAGCCGCGCGGACCGCATGGGCATGCGCCTTCTGGGGCCGGAGTTGGTGTATCAGGGCAAACCCATGATCTCCGAAGGCATCCCCCTTGGCGCCATCCAAATCCCCCCGGATGGCCAACCCATCGTCCTGCTCAACGACCGCCAGACCATCGGCGGCTACCCCCGCCTCGGCGCGCTGACCCCGCTATCACTGGCGCGGCTGGCGCAGAAGCTGCCGGGCAGCGTAGTGCGGATGAGACCGGTGGTGCAGGAAGTGGCATGGCGGGAGCAGGTGGGGTGGCTGCAGTTACTTAAGTGTTAAAACGGCGTTGTGGCTTTTTTCCCACGTACTGACCGGAGCGGTCGGTATGAATTACTCGGTCAGGTTTTTTTTGAGCCGGTCGCTATGCAGGTTGAAGACACCTGGATAGGAACACGCTATGAATTTGACTGTGATCGTGGACCAGCGTCATACATACAAACAGGCAGTACAAATTGCGTATGAAAAAGCCAAGCAGCTTGGCGACGTCGATCCTCAGACCGAAATGAAGTGTGAGTGGATACGAAATTGCCCGGAGCCTGCTGCGCAATACTATGAAAGGGACATGAGCGAGGTATTTGGCACCACTTCCGACGGCTGCACAATCGGCAGATCCTGGAGTTCGTATGACATGTACGAGCAACTGAAAATTGATGGTAAAAAAGCTCATGCACGGAGTATGGCGGACACGTTGGGCAAGGCGATGGGTGAATTCATGAATCGCGTGAGTCAACCTCATCCAGGATGGGCGGCCGAGGATTTGGCGTTCACCGTTAATGAACGTAGCGAAATCAGATTTTTTTCTAAAAGTGGAATAATCACGGCGGAGCACTGTGCGCGTCTTTCTGATTGGGCAAATCAGGAAACTAAACTTCAATCGTTGGCCACCGATTACATCATGGCGCTCGCCAGTGTGGTTAACCGCACGAGAGAAGGGCTAAGCGCAGAATATGCAAAGTATTTTGCAAGTTCTTGGTGAAAAGCGGATCGGTCTGAGCGATGCTGCTCAGACTGACCCTGTTATTTCTTAACGTACAACACGCTGACTGCAAATATGGGTAAGCGGTACGTTTTCCCCATTTTTGCTGCCGATTCCTCCATCCACATGTGAGCCTGGCGACATGTACCAAAAACCTGTGTTATAAGCCACTTGCCAGCGAGTTCGGAAGTCATACACCCCCACAAAGGGTTCTGTGACTTCTCTGCCTGTGCAGCCCGCGAGATTCACCTCTCCATTGACTGCTCCGTAGCTGCTGCTCATTTTCTCTGAAATAATCATTCTGTCTGTGGCAAGACTGTCCAAATTAAGCGCTAATTTGACGGCAACTCCCTCCACCGGATGACCGGTCGAGTCAAGTACGGTAGCCTGCCAGCTTGTTTTTCTGGAAAGTTTGGTGGTCGGAAAACGAATTGAAAATTGTTGGGCATCACCGGAAACGTCGTAGTTATGGATGAACGGGGCCGAACCGAATTCAATATGATAGGTGTCGTTGGCTGTCAGTGGCGTCGGTGTGTTTTTTGAAACTTTTATCTGGATGGCCTGACCTGGCTCCAGTGCCGAAGTGATCAGTGGCGAGAACGTGGGAACTGGGCGCCATTTTCCATTGATTTGATAATCGATTTTAAATTTTGATCGCCCACCGATCGGGTGGATTTCACTCACGATAACTTTCTGTCCTCGAGTGGCGGTAAAGCTGTAGTGTTTTTCACTGTTGTCGTTGTCCAGCGTTCCGATAACTGTGTTGAGCTTATCTGGTAATTCTACGATACGTACAGCTGTATCAGAGATCGAATCTTCAACACTCGCACGGGTTGCGTCAATGGCAGTTGCCGCCAGTGCGAGGCAGGCAAATAGCGATTTCATATTTCTCATTTAAGTATCCTTTCTTTAGGGGCAAGCGCGCTCGCTGAGTGGCGCGCTCAGTGCTTTATAAAATTAACTACCTGTAATGGTCAGGTACGGTCACGTCTATTTGCGACTGACAAAAGCGACGTAATCAATGAAGCGGAGGTTCGTCAAGAATTAAAACGTAGCAATGCAGTATGTTCGGTACTTAATTAAGTAATGAGTAGCTGTTTTAGAGGGCTGAGATTCTCAGGCACTTGTAAGGCGGGGCGCTGCTTAAGACAACGTGAAGGCTCAATGACTGGCCGCATTTGCGTAGCAATTTGGCTTGCAGCCAGCGACGTGGGTAGGCGCGCCGCCGCCGACAAACCGGACTGCTACAGTCTCAGCCTTACTTCGCCAAATACCGCATCCCTTCCTCCAACCCACGCAGCGTCAACGGATACATCTGGTCCTCGATCAAATCCCGCACGATGTTGGTCGAGGTGGTATAGCCCCATGCATCCTTGGGATAGGGGTTGATCCAGATGACCTTCTTGAACTTGGCCATGAAGCGTTGCATCCAGACGTAGCCCGCTTCTTCGTTCCAGTGTTCGACGCTGCCGCCCGGCTGAGTGATTTCATACGGGGCCATGGCGGCGTCGCCGATGAAGATCACTTTGTAGTCGGCGCCGTATTTGTGCAGCAAGTCTTGGGTGGATGTGCGTTCGGAGGTGCGGCGCAGGTTGTTCTTCCACACCGATTCATAAATGAAATTGTGGAAGTAGAAATACTCCATGTGTTTGAACTCGGTCTTGCACGCCGAGAACAGTTCTTCGCAGATCTTCACATGGGCGTCCATCGAGCCGCCGATGTCGAAGAGCAGCAGGAGCTTGACGGTGTTGCGGCGCTCAGGCCGCATCTGGATGTTCAACAGGCCGGCGTCACGAGCGGTGTGGTCGATGGTGCCGTCGATGTCCAGCTCGTCCGCAGCACCCTGACGGGCGAATTTGCGCAGGCGGCGCAAGGCGACCTTGATGTTGCGAGTGCCGAGCTCGACCTGATCGTCGAGGTTTTTGTATTCGCGCTGATCCCAGACCTTGACCGCCTTGCCCTGGCGCTTGCCCGCATCGCCGACGCGGATGCCTTCGGGGTTGTAGCCGCCAGAGCCGAATGGGCTGGTGCCTCCAGTGCCGATCCACTTGTTGCCGCCCGCGTGCCGCTCCTTCTGTTCTTCCAGGCGCTGCTTGAAGGCCTCGATGAGCTTGTCCAGGCCGCCCAACGACTGGATCTGCGCGCGCTCTTCATCCGTCAGCGAACGTTCGAACTCCTTGCGCAGCCAGTCTTCGGGAATCAGCGCCTGCAAGTGATCGTCAAGCTTTTCCAGCCCGTTGAAGTAGGCGCCGAAGGCCCGGTCGAACTTGTCGTAATGGCGTTCATCCTTGACCAGAATCGCGCGGGACACGTAATAAAACTCGTCCATGTCGGCGAATGTCACCCGATGCTTCAGCGCGTCGATCAGGTCGAGCAGCTCGCGCACCGAGACCGGTACTTTGGCTGCGCGCATTTCGTTGAACAGGTTGAGCAGCATGGCAATGGCTCCGGCTTAACGATTGCCGCGTCGGCTCATGAACGCCAGACGCTCGAGCAACTGAACGTCTTGCTCATTCTTCACCAAGGCGCCGGCCAGCGGGGGGATGGCCTTGGTCGGATCGCGCTCGCGCAGAACCGCTTCGCCGATGTTGTCGGCCATCAGCAGCTTCAGCCAGTCCACCAGCTCTGAGGTGGAGGGCTTTTTCTTCAGGCCCGGCACCTTGCGCACATCGAAGAACACGTCCAGCGCTTCGCTGACCAGGTCTTTTTTGATGTTCGGGTAATGCACGTCGACGATCTGCTGCAACGTGTTACGGTCGGGGAAAGCGATGTAATGGAAGAAGCAACGGCGCAGAAAGGCGTCCGGCAATTCCTTCTCGTTGTTTGAAGTAATGATGATGATCGGGCGTTTTTTTGCCCGGATCGTTTCGTCGATCTCGTAAACGTAGAACTCCATTTTGTCGAGTTCTTGCAGGAGGTCGTTGGGGAATTCGATGTCGGCTTTGTCGATTTCATCAATCAGGAGGATGACGCGCTCCTCGGCTTCGAAGGCTTCCCACAACTTGCCTTTTTTCAGGTAGTTGCGCACGTCGTGCACTTTGTCCACGCCCAGTTGCGAGTCGCGCAGGCGGCTGACAGCGTCATACTCGTACAGGCCCTGATGTGCCTTGGTGGTCGATTTGATGTGCCAGGTGATCAACTTGGCGCCGAAGGATTCAGCCAACTGCTCGGCAAGCATGGTCTTGCCGGTGCCAGGCTCACCTTTGACCAACAGCGGACGCTCCAGCGTGATTGCCGCGTTGACGGCCAGCTTCAGGTCGTCAGTGGCGACATAGGCGCGAGTGCCTTCGAACTTCATCGGAAAATCCTCGAACGTGGCGGACGGACGCGATGCCGCACCGCAAAAAAAACGGGGTAAGAATGAGTCGACTATAACGCGCGCCTCGTTCGACTGTGAACGCAGACCCTTTATTCAGTTGCTGAATGGCGGGTCGGCTTTCGACGCCCGTCGATCATTTCGCCTCGCTCTTCCCGCTGTCATATCGGGTGTTGAACGCCTGGACGAAAGCGTTGCGCAGAATCTGCAGAAATGCCTGAAACGCGCTGACCTTCTGGTTGTGCACACTGCCGTTGAGCTCGACCCGGGTGGCGAATTGATTTTTGCGCTGATTTTTCAGCACGGTTTCGCTGGCGCCGACCATGGCCTCCCAGACCGAGCGGAAGAAGCCCTTGTTCTGGTTCTCCACGTCCTGCTGCCAGTTGAAGATGTCGACGTCGCGCAGCAGGGGTTTGATGTAGCCGCTGAGCTGGCCCTTGTTTGCCTGCGCCTCGATGACGATGTCACCGCTACCCGCGTTGAAATCGAACTTGCCATAAGCCGAGGCGAAATCGTTCATGCTTTTGAGCTGCAGGTCCGTGGCGCGCAGCTTGAAGTCGAAATCCTCGAAGTTGCTGAAGGGATCGAAGGTGGCACTGGACTCAAGTGGCGATTGGCCCATCAGCAGGGCCTTGCCCTCGAAGCGCGCGTCGCGCTTACCCGCCTGATCGACGACATTGGTGATGTTGTAGATGCTCGCGTTGACCTTGTCGGCTTCGATTTTGACTTTGGGCGTGGAATTGAAGTTGCTGAAGGTGATTTTGCCGTTATCGACGCGCACCTCGTTGAGGGTGATGGGCAACAGCTTATCCAGTTGCGCGCGCCAGTCGGTCCCGGCACCGGTCTGCGACTGCTGTTTGTCGGTACCGCCGTCGACGAAATTGAGTTCCGGGTTCAGAAAGGCAACCTCGGCCACCACAGCATGGTCGTACCACAATGAGTGCCAACTCACCGACACGTCGATCAAGGGGGCCTTGAGCAGCGGAACGGGCACCTTGCCATCGGTCTTGACGATATCCAGGCCGTTGATCCGGTAGGCGCCGCGCCACAGCGCCAGGTCGACATCGGTCACATGGCCGCGGTAGTCGCCCATGTCGGCCAGTTTTTCATTGAGGTAGTTGCGCACCACGTAGGGCAGGGCAATGTGGATGGCGATCAGCAGCACGACGAGGCCCACGACTGTCCACAGCGGCCAGCTATAGCGACGTTTCATGACGACATTCTCCGGATGACTGAGGCTGTTGACTCCTGGCACCAGCATCGGTTCGCCTCGACTGGACGCCATACACGCTCAAGGCATAGGCTTTGGGCTTTTCCCCCACCTGCACAAGGACCCGGTCATGAGCCGTATTTTCGCAGACAACGCCCACTCCATCGGCAACACGCCGCTGGTCCAGATCAATCGCCTGGCGCCGCGTGGGGTCACGATTCTGGCCAAAATCGAGGGGCGCAACCCGGGGTATTCGGTCAAATGCCGCATTGGCGCGAACATGATCTGGGACGCGGAAAGCAAGGGCAAACTCAAGCCGGGCATGACCATCGTCGAGCCGACCTCGGGCAACACCGGGATCGGCCTGGCTTTCGTGGCGGCCGCGCGCGGTTACAAGCTGATGTTGACCATGCCGGCGTCGATGAGCATCGAACGTCGCAAGGTGCTCAAGGCGCTGGGCGCCGAGCTGGTGTTGACCGAGCCCGCCAAGGGCATGAAAGGCGCGATTGCCAAGGCTGAAGAATTGGTGGCCAGCGAACCGGCCACGTATTTCATGCCGGGGCAGTTCGAGAACCCGGCCAACCCCGCCATCCACGAAAAGACCACAGGGCCCGAAATCTGGAACGACACCGATGGCGCCATCGACGTGCTGGTCGCGGGCGTGGGCACCGGCGGCACCATTACCGGCGTTTCCCGCTACATCAAGAAAACCATGAACAAACCGATTCTATCCGTTGCCGTTGAGCCGATGATTTCGCCGATTATCACTCAGGCGCTCGCCGGGGAAGAAATCACCCCCAGCCCGCACAAGATTCAGGGCATTGGCGCCGGTTTCATTCCGCAAAACCTCGACTTGTCGATCATCGACAAGGTGGAGCTGGTCAGCGACGACGAAGCCAAAGCCATGGCGTTGCGCTTGATGCAGGAAGAGGGGATTCTCTGCGGAATTTCCTGTGGCGCGGCGATGCAGGCCGCCGTACGCCTGGCCGAGAAACCGGAAATGCAGGGCAAGACGATCGTCGTGATCCTGCCGGACTCGGGGGAGCGTTACCTGTCGAGCATGCTGTTCAGTGACCTGTTTACCGAGCAGGAATTGACCCAGTAGTCGTCTCTGACCACGGCCTGGCTTTTTACCGGGCCGACGAAGGCTTATGATGGGCGCCATTCAGATCCCGCCGCAGGCCTGATATAGGTCATGGGGCGGGTTTCGCAGTGATTTAGAATGCGTTCGATCAGCTTGCGATTCCTGTAGGAGCGTGGCTTGTCCCGCGATCTGCCGCAAAGCGGCAGTAAACCGGCGTAACCCGATGCATCTGACAGCACCGGTTGCGCCGCTTTACGACGACTGCGCCGCCGATCGCGGGACAAGCCACGCTCCCACAATGGCTTCAGTGCAACGATGGTTTCACGCCTGTTCAAGGAGCGTTTCATGACCCTTTCTTTTGCTGCCAAAGCGGCGATTCTGCTGCTGTTTTTGGGTAGCACGCTGTACGTGCACTTGCGCGGCAAGGCGCGTCTGCCGGTATTGCGCCAATTCGTGAACCACTCTGCATTGTTCGCACCCTACAACGCCCTGATGTACCTGTTTTCCAGTGTGCCGTCCAAACCGTACCTGGACCGCAGCAAGTTCCCGGAGCTGGACGTGCTCAAGGACAACTGGGAAGTCATCCGTGACGAGGCCATGCACCTGTTCGACGAAGGCTACATTCGCGCCGCCGCCAAGGATAACGACGCCGGCTTCGGATCGTTCTTCAAGAAAGGCTGGAAGCGTTTTTACCTTAAGTGGTACGACAAACCGCTGCCATCGGCCGAGGCGCTGTGCCCGAAGACGGTCGAACTGGTCAGCCGCATCCCCAACGTCAAGGGCGCCATGTTCGCGCTGCTGCCAGGCGGCAGCCATTTGAACCCGCATCGCGATCCGTTCGCCGGTTCCCTGCGCTACCACTTGGGCTTGTCCACGCCGAACTCCGATGACTGCCGGATTTTCGTCGACGGCAAGGTCTACGCCTGGCGCGACGGGGAAGACGTGATGTTCGACGAGACCTACGTGCATTGGGTCAAGAACGAAACCGAGATGACTCGGGTGATCCTGTTCTGTGACATCGAGCGGCCACTGAGCAACCGTTTCATGACTCGCGTCAACCGCAGCGTCAGCGCATTTCTCGGTCGCGCCACTGCGCCGCAGAACACCGATGACGAGCGGGTGGGCGGTATCAACCAGGCCTACGCGTTCAGCAAACGCTTCAGCAACGTGATCAGCGGCAAGGTCAAGCAGTTCAAGCGCGCCAACCCCAAGGCCTATCGCATCCTGCGTCCGGTGCTGGCGGTGGCGGTGCTGACGCTGCTGGGTTACTGGCTGTTCGGCTAGGTTTGTCGGAGGGCGCGCCAGAGCCTTCGGGTTAATAGCACGTCCATTCAATCCCGTACCGGCCCACGCATCGACCATGAGCGCACTGTTCGCTCCTGGAGAAGATGTGTATGCGCGCTCGATTTCTGATGATTTCCGCCACTGTTCTTGGCCTTGCCGGGCCTTTGGCGGTGGCGCCTGCCGTCTTCGCCCAGCCGGGGCCGGTCGCGGTCGCCGTGGCGCCGCAATATGACACCACCCACGTCTATGTCGCCCCTGCGGATGTCGACCGTTTCGTGCAGAGTTTCACGGCGACCTTCGGAGGGCAGAGCACGCCGCAGGTGGTCGTCAACGTGTTGCCCGTACCCAGCAGCACCACGTCGCAATTGATCCAGACGCCGGTGGGCACGGTGTCGCTGTTCGGTTTCACGACACCCATTCCTCACCCGTTCGGTCAGGAGCGCAATGGCTACCTGGTGAAAGACATGGACGTCGCGCTCAAGGAAGCCCGCAAGGCGGGGGCCGACGTGATCGTTTCCGATTTCCCTGATCCGATTGGCCGTGACGCCGTGGTCCAATGGCCGGGCGGCGTCAATATGCAGCTCTACTGGCACACCAAAACGCCGAACTACGCGCCGTTCCAGACGGTTCCGGAAAACCGCGTCTACGTCTCCAAAGACCGCGCACCGGCCTTCGTCAAATCCTTCTTGGCGTTCTCCCAGGGCAAAGTGGTGAACGACACGAAGAAAGCGCCGGGCGTGGAAATCGGGCGTGCCGATGTGACCTACGAACGCATCCGCATCGAATCGCCCTTCGGCAAGATGGTCGTGCTGGCCACTGACGGTCACCTGCCGTATCCGTTCGGCCACGACACCACCGGTTACGAAGTCAGTAATTTGAAAGAGACCTTGGGCAAGGCCGCGGCGGCGGGCGTGAAAACCCTCGTCGAGCCATTCACCAGCGAAGGTCGGCAGGCCGCAGTGGTCGAGTTTCCCGGGGGCTATGTCGCTGAAATCCATCAACTCAACACCGCGGGCTGACGGGTGGCTTGTACAGGAATCCGGCGGAGCTTGAGCGGTGTCTGGCTGGCCTTCAGCCTGCCGCTCATCGGTGCTCAGGCCCACGCCGCCGACGGCGCATCGCGTCCGGTCATCAAGACCAACCGCTGGCAGGAAGACTGGTCGGTGCTGGCGGATCCGGCCCTGCGCACCGAGCCGCTGGACAGCCTGAAGTACATCCCGTTGTCCGGCGACGATCCGCACACGTACCTGTCCTTGGGCAGTACGTTGCGCGAACGTTTCGAAATGAACGACGCCAGTAGTTTCGGCACGCGAAACATCGCACGCGATGCCTACCTGCTGCAGCGTTTTCAGGTCCACGCGGATCTGCATTTCAATGAAAACTGGCGGCTGTTCACCCAGCTCGAGGACGTGCGCGCCTACGACAAGACCACCCTTGGCGGTGCGGACCAGAACCGTACGGACCTGCGTCTGGCTTTTCTCGAGTACATCAATACCTTTGGCGACAACACCTTCAAGGCGCGGGTCGGGCGGCAGGATTTCGCGTTCGACCTGCAGCGTTTCATTTCTTCCCGTGATGGCCCGAACGTGCGGCAGTCGTTCGATGCCCTGTGGGCGGATTGGGAAACCGGGCTGTGGCGATTCATCGGGATCGCCAGCCGACCGGTGCAGTATCAGGACGAGCGCCATTTCGACGACCGCTCTAATCATGACTTCCGCTTTCACCTCTTGCGCGTCGAGCGGCTCGTCGGTGGCAGTAACGAGCTGTCGGCCTACGTCGGCCTGTTCGAGCGCGACGAGGCCAGCTATCTGGACGCTGACGGGGCCGAGCATCGAAACATTTTCGACGCCCGCCTGGGCGGATCGGCGGCAGGTTATGACTGGGACCTCGAGGCCATGGGGCAGACCGGTTCGGTCGGTTCCAAAAGCATTCGGGCCTGGGCGGCGGGCAGCCGGGTGGGGTATACCTTCTCGGACACGACCTGGACGCCGCGCCTTGGCCTGCAACTGGACGCTGCGTCGGGCGACCGGCAGCGCGGTGACGGGACGCTGGGAACGTTCAACCCGCTGTTCCCCAATGGCTATTACTTTTCATTGGGTGGCTACACCGGGTACGCGAACATTCTTCATATCAAGCCATCGATCACCGTCAAACCCATTACCAAGCTCAGTGTGCAGACCGCCATCGGCCTGCAGTGGCGCGAGACCACCGAGGATGCGGTCTACGTGCAGCCCAATATTGCCATCGCCGGGACGGCGGGGCAGGGCAGCCGCTGGACGGGTGCCTACGGTCAAGTGCGGACCGATTACGCCTTCACCCGTAACCTGAGCGGTGCGATCGAGGCGGTGCACTATGACGTCGGGCAGGCAGTGCGAGATGCCGGGGGGCATGACAGCAACTACCTGGGGGTCGAGTTGAAATTCAGTTGGTGACCCTCAGGGCCGGTGTCGCAATTGGCGGTTGCATGGGTGCCGGTCGGCTGGGTATAGTCGTCGCCGGTACTGCAACACGTTGCAATGTCCTGGTACTCCTCTTTCTCAAAGGCGCAGACAATGCCTGCATTCGGCCCACACATCGCGTTCCACGCCGCAGCCGTCGCTGCTGCCGATCCGTGCGGGTGCATGCAAGTCGCCTTTATCACGCGTTACCCTCCACCTTCTCCTGTGAGCAGCCCGGTCGTGTGCGTCGTCGCACCGCCTGCCGTGGTTGTGCTGGGCTGATCGACGCTTCTCACGCTGTCGATCCTCGCCTGCAACACCCAACAAAACGTATGTGAATCCGGTTTCGCGCCGGGTCCGATTTTGTCTGAATCACAGGTGACACCATGTTCGCTAACAAAGCCCTGGCCTCGCTGGCCACGACGACCCTGTTCGTTCTGCTGTGGAGCAGCGGAGCGATCGTTTCCAAGTGGGGTCTGACCCACGCATCGCCCTTTGCCTTTCTGTTGTTCCGATTCGTACTGGCGCTGATCGCGCTGGCCATTCTGATTCCCTCCCTGGGCTACAGGCTGCCCGCCACCGGCCAGCCGATGCGCTTCGCCCTGATGACGGGTGCCGTGCTGCTGGGCGCCTACCAAATCTGTTATCTGCTGGCACTGGACATGAAAGTGGCGCCGGGGGTCATGGCGACCATCATGGGCGTGCAGCCGATTCTCACCGCCGTCATGGTGGAGCGCAGCCGTTCAGTGTCGAGGATGTTCGGCTTGAGCTTGGGGCTGGCCGGTCTGGTGTTGGTGGTGTTCCAAGGGATTGGCGATGGTGGATCCCTGGCCGGCATGCTGTTCGGCGTGCTGGGCATGTTGGCCATGACCGGCGGCTCGATCATGCAGAAACGCATCACCGACAACCCGCTCGGCACCCTGCCGGTTCAGTATTTCGCTGGAACGCTGGTGTGCGCGGCCTTCGTGCCGTTTCAACCCTTCCACTTCGAGCACAGCGTCGGCTTCTACGTGCCTGTGCTGTATATGGGGCTGGTGGTTTCGGTCTTGGCGACCTTCTTGCTGTACCGACTGATCGCCCAGGGCAACCTGGTCAATGTCACCAGTCTTTTCTATCTGGTGCCCGCAGTGACCGCCATTATGGATTACCTGATCTTCGGCAATCGCCTGGCGTTGTTGAGCGTATTGGGCATGGTGTTGATCGTGGTGGGGCTGATGTTCGTGTTCCGCAAGTCGAAGTAGCGGCTCGCGGTGACCGTTGTTGCGGTCACCGTGGATCTCGCTCAACGCTAGGGGGCGATGGCGTTTCGTCAGCCGCCGCCCCCTGTTTCTGCTAGCGCGGGGGTCAATCAACTCAGGCTGACGTGGCGGCTCAGCAACGCACGCAGTGCGGCAGGCTTCACCGGTTTGGCCAGGTAGTCCAGCCCCGCGGCGTGCACCTGCGCCACCAGTTCCGGACGACCATCGGCACTGATCAACACGCCGGGCACCGGCTCGCCCAACTGCGTGCGCAGCCAGGCCATCAGATCAGTGCCGGTTTCGCCGTGGTCCAGGTGGTAATCCACCAGCGCCAGATGAGGGCGTACGCCCTCGTTGAGCAGGGCCTGGCATTCGTCGCGATTGCGCGCCGTCCACACTTGGCAACCCCAGCGGCTGAGCAGGCTGTTCATCCCGATGAGGATGCTGTCTTCATTATCGATGCACAGCACCTGCGTTCCGTTGAGAGCGGCTTTCTTCGGTTCTGTCCCCTCGGCTTGCGGCACGTCTTGCGTACGCGCCAGCGGCACCTCGACACTGAACACGCTGCCTTGGCCTGGCCAAGAGCGCACCTCCAGCGTGTGCCCCAACACGCGGCACAGGCCATCGGCAATCGCCAGCCCCAGCCCAAGACCCTTTTCAGCGCGGGTCTGATGGCTGTCCAGGCGTTTGAACTCCTCGAAGATCACCTGACGTTTGTCTTCGGGAATGCCCGGGCCTCGGTCCCACACCTCCAGGCTCACGTTCGCCCCCTTGCGTCGCACTCCCAGCAGGATCGGCCCTTTGGCGTAGCGGAAGGCGTTGGTCAGGAAGTTTTGCAGCACCCGGCGCAGCAGCTTGGCGTCGCTGGCCACGCGCAAGTGACTGCCGCGCACTCGAAAGCTCAAGCCTTGCTCGTGCGCCAGCGCCTTGAATTCGGCACCGAGGGTGTCGAACAGGTTGTTGAGGGGAAAAGGTGTGATGGTCGGCGTGAACTTGCCGTTTTCCAGCCGGGAAATGTCGAGCAAATCGCTGATCAGGTCTTCGGCGGAGCGTAACGAACTGTCCAGGTGCTGGATCAGTTTCAAGGCCTCCTCCGGGATGCGCTCGTCAACGTGCAGCAGCGCTGCGGAAAACAGCCGTGCGGCGTTCATGGGTTGCATCAGGTCGTGGCTGACCGCCGCCAGGAAGCGCGTCTTGGACTGGTTGGCCGCTTCGGCGTGGGCCTTGGCCTCGGTCAGGGCCAGGTTCAATTGCGAGAGCTCGCGGGTCCGTTCGGCCACGCGCTGTTCGAGGCTTTCGTTGGCGCCCTTGAGCGCCTGCTCGGCGTCGCGGAAGGCCGTGATGTCGGTGAAGCTCATGACGAACCCACCCCCTGGCATGGGGTTGCCGATCAGCTCGATCACACGGCCGTTGGGAAACAGGCGCTCGGAGGTGTGGGCACGACCCTGGCGCATCCAGTGCAGACGCCGGGCGACATGCACTTCCGCCTCACCCGGGCCCAGCAGGCCGCGCTCGGCGTTGTACCGGATGATGTCGGCAATCGGCCGGCCCACGCTGATCAGCCCGTCCGGGTAGTTGAACAGTTCGAGATAGCGGTCGTTCCAGGCCACCAGCCTCAAGGACTGATCCACCACGCTGATGCCTTGGGTGATGTTCTCGATGGCCCCTTGCAACAGCGCGCGGTTGAATTGCAGGACTTCCGACGCCTCGTCGGCGATGCGCACCACATCTTCAAGCTGCATGTCGCGGCCTTCGATGGCGGCTTTGACCACCGCGCGTGTGGACGACGTCCCCAGTACGCCAGACAGCAGGCGCTCGGTGTGGGCGATCCACTCACCGTTGGCGTTCTGATTCGGATTGAAGCCCTTGCCTTGCCGGTAGGCGAAGCGAATGAAGCTCTGTTGCGCGCGTTCTTCGCCGACGAAACGTGCCGACAGTTTGAGCAAGTCTTCGATTTGCACGGCCAGCAGAGAGCGCTGGTGAGGGCGCGCGTTCAACTCCTGGCCAATGAACCGCCCGGCCTGCCAGTGCTCGGAGACGCGGGTCCGCGAGAGCAGGGACACCCACACGAACAAGGCGAAATTCCCCGCCATCGACAGCACCACGCCTTGCGTCAATGGAGAAATCGGCAGGTTGAATGGATTGCCGTGCAGCCAAGCCAGGAGTGGAAAACTGTTCAACGACCAGCCCATGCTGTGCGTGGCCAATGGCAGCACCAGGGTGTAGAACCAGATGAACACCCCCGCCGCCAGACCCGCGAACACACCGCGGCGGTTGGCAGGCTTCCAGTAGAGGGCGCCGATCATGGCCGGGGCCAGTTGCGTGATCGCGGCGAAGGCGATCTGCCCGATGGTGGCCAGGCTGGCCGTCGAACCCAACAGGCGATAGCTGACGTACGCCAGCAGCAGAATCACGACGATGCTGACCCGACGGACCGAGAGCATCCAGTAGCGGAAGACTTCGAAGGGGCGTTCGGCCGTTTTGCGCCGTAACAGCCAAGGCAGCAGCATGTCGTTGGACACCATGGTCGACAGCGCGACGCTGGCGACGATCACCATGCCGGTGGCGGCCGACGCGCCGCCGATGAACGCCAGCATGGCCAGAGCCGGGTGAGCATGGGCCAATGGCACGCTGATCACGAAGGAGTCAGGCAGTACCGAGGTGGGCAGCAGCATCTGCCCGGCGAGGGCGATCGGCACCACGAACAGGCCGGCGAGCAGCAGGTAGGTCGGGAACACCCACTTGGCCAGGCGCAGGTCCTGCGGTTCGATGTTTTCCACGACGGTGACATGAAACTGCCGGGGCAGGCACACGATGGCCATCATCGCCACGCCGGTCTGCACCACCATCGACGGCCAGTTGATGGTTTCCTCCCAGTACGCCTCCAGCCGCGGTGCCAGCATGGCCTGATTGAACAGATCGTCGACCCCGTCATACAGGCCGAACGTCACGAACACGCCTACGGCCATGAACGCGAACAGCTTGACCAGTGATTCGAATGCGATGGCCAGCACCATGCCCCGGTGGTGCTCGGTGGCGTCCAGATTGCGCGTGCCGAAGACGATGGTGAACAGTGCCAGCACCAGCGACACGATCAGCGCCGTGTCCTGTGCGCGCGTGCCGGTGGCGTCGGCTCCCGCGCCGATCAGAATGTTCACCCCCAGCACGATGCCTTTGAGTTGCAGCGCGATGTAAGGGAGCACGCCGATCAGGCAGATCAGTGCCACCACCACCGCCAGTGTCTGGGATTTGCCGTAACGGGCGGCGATGAAGTCGGCGATGGAGGTGATGTTTTCCTGTTTACTGATCAGCACCATCTTCTGCATCACCCAGGGCGCCAGCACCATCATGACGATGGGGCCCAGGTAGATCGGCAAAAACGACCACAGTTGTTCAGCAGCCTGGCCGACCGCGCCGAAGAAGGTCCAACTGGTGCAGTACACCGCCAACGACAGGCTGTACACCCACGCGCGCAGACGCGGCGGCAAGGCTGCGCTGCGCCGGTCGCCGTAGAAGGCGATGGCGAACATGATGGCCATATAGGCCAGGGCGACGGCAGCGATCAATCCGCTGGACAGTGACATGACGACTCCGAATTCGGGCAACGACAATCGGCGGTGATCCTTCACCGGTTGGACAGTCTCGCATGGCGAGTGGCGTTCGTCTTTCTCGACCAAGGTCGCAGCGGCGGGGTGTCGCAGGGGACTGATTTCGCATATCTGTAAAATCTATGACTGATAGAGAAATTACCCGCTTAGTCGATAACAGTGGGCAATTTAATATGGTGACCACCTCACGAGAGGAGAGGAGCCGTCCATGAGTCACCCCTTGTTTCTGCTGCCCAAACCCTTCGGCCAATTGAGCCACCCCCTTGAAGTCATTCGCCAGTTCACCCCGAATTGGTTCGCTGCGACCATGGGCACAGGGGTTCTGTCAGCGGCCCTGACCCAGCTTCCTTTTCCGGTGCCCGGCCTGTGGTCACTGGCCGAGGCGTTGTGGTGCTTCGATGTCGTCCTGTTCCTGATCTTCGGTTTTCTATACGCCGCCCGCTGGGTGATGTTTTTCGATGAAGCGCGGCGGATCTTCGGGCATTCAACGGTTTCGATGTTTTTCGGCACTGTCCCGATGGGCTTGGCCACCCTCATCAATGGGCTGTTGATTTTCGGTCTGCCCCGTTGGGGCAGCGCGGTGATGCCCCTGGCCGAGATGCTGTGGTGGGTCGATGTGGTGATGGCATTGGCCTGCGGCATATTGATTCCATTCTTGATGTTCACTCGCCAAGAGCACAGCATCGATCAGATGACCGCCGTCTGGCTGTTACCGGTGGTGGCCGCGGAAGTCGCTGCGGCCAGCGGCGGTTTGCTGGCGCCGCATCTGACGGACGCGCACCGTCAGTTCAACGTCCTCGTCACCGGCTATGTGCTGTGGGGGCTGTCGGTGCCGGTGGCATTCAGCATTCTGACGATCCTGGTGCTGCGCATGGCGCTGCACAAGTTGCCCCACGCCAACATGGCCGCATCGAGTTGGCTGGCGCTCGGACCGATCAGCACCGGGGCGTTTGGCCTGTTGGTATTGGGCGCTGACTCACCAGCCATTTTTGCCGCCAATGGGTTGCCCGGCATCGGCGACGTTGCGGCAGGGCTGGGCTTGATCGCAGGCATCGTACTGTGGGGCGTCGGTGTGTGGTGGCTGCTGCTCGCCGTGCTGATCACCCTGCGTTACCTGCGCAACGGCATCCCGTTCAATCTGGGCTGGTGGGCGTTCACCTTCCCACTCGGTGTGTTTGCCCTGACCACCCTGAGGCTGGGCAGCGTGCTGCATCTGGAATTCTTCGCCGTGCTCGGCAGCGTATTGGTGATCGGGCTGGCAACGTTGTGGCTGGTCATCATGAAGCGAACGCTGGTGGGGGCCTACAAAGGCGAGCTGTTCGTTTCACCTTGCATCGCCAGATCGCGTGGCTGATTGCCCTCAGATCTGGCGGAGCGAAGCACATTTGCCCTGAAATGATCGACATCCCCTCGGCCAGCGTTTTCAATGTGGCTCGGGTCGGCGCTGTGGCGTCCTCCCGAAGCTGCATTCAAAAAGCCGAGCACGGCGCTATTCAGGACCACGGACGATGAGTCAGACGCAGTTCAGTTTGTTGGGCAAGCGGCGCTTTTTGCCGTTTTTCGTGACCCAGTCCCTTGGGGCGTTCAATGACAACATCTTCAAGCAATCGCTGATCCTTGCCATTCTCTACAAGCTGACCCTCGACGGTGACCGATCGATTTACGTCAACCTCTGCGCCTTGCTGTTCATCCTGCCCTTCTTCCTGTTTTCGGCACTGGCTGGGCAATTTGGCGAGAAATACCCCAAGGACAGGTTGATCCGCATGATCAAGGCGCTGGAGATCGGCATCATGCTGGTCGGGGCGCTCGGGTTCCTCTTCGACCACCTGTCACTGATGCTCGCGGCGTTGTTCGCCATGGGCACCCATTCGGCGCTGTTCGGCCCGGTGAAGTACTCGATCCTGCCCCAGCATTTGCATGAAAACGAACTGGTGGGTGGCAACGGGCTGGTGGAAATGGGCACTTTTCTGGCCATTCTGGCGGGCACCATCGCTGCCGGGATCATGATGTCGACGACGCACTACGCACCGGTGGTGTCCACCGCCATGGTCGCGGTGGCGTGTCTGGGGTACCTCGCCAGCCGAAGCATCCCCCCGGCAGCGGCCGCCACGCCCGACCTGCGCCTGAACTGGAACATTTTCAGCGAATCCTGGGCCACCCTCAAACTCGGCCTGGGGCAGACCAAAGCGGTGTCCCGCTCCATCGTCGGCAATTCCTGGTTCTGGTTCGTCGGCGCGATTTATCTGACCCAGATCCCGGCCTATGCCAAGGAATTTCTTTACGGCGACGAAACCGTCGTCACCCTGATCCTGACGGTCTTTTCTATCGGCATCGCCGCGGGTTCCTTGCTCTGCGAGCGGTTGTCGGGCCACAAAGTGGAAATCGGCCTGGTCCCATTCGGCTCCATGGGCCTGACGGTATTCGGGCTGTTGCTGTGGTGGCACTCGGGGGGATTCCCGCAAAACGTCCAGGACAACGACTGGCTGGCCGTCCTGAGTTACGACCAGGCGTGGTGGGTGTTGCTGGACGTCCTCGGTATCGGCATTTTCGGCGGCTTCTATATCGTGCCGCTGTACGCCCTGATCCAGTCCCGCACCCCGGAGAAAGAACGCTCGCGGGTGATCGCGTCCAACAACATTCTCAATGCGCTGTTCATGGTGGTGTCGGCGATCGTGTCGATCATCTTTCTCAGCGTGGTGAAAATGTCGATCCCGCAGCTGTTCCTGGTCATCTCGCTGATGAACATCGCGGTCAACGCTTACATCTTCAAGATCGTCCCCGAATTCACCATGCGCTTCATGATCTGGCTGCTCAGCCATTCCATGTACCGCGTCGAGCATCGCGACCTTGAGCAAATCCCTGATGAGGGCGCGGCGCTGCTGGTTTGCAACCATGTGTCGTTCGTCGATGCGCTGCTGATCGCAGGTTCGGTGCGTCGGCCTATCCGTTTCGTCATGTACTACAAAATCTTCAACCTGCCGGTGCTCAACTTCATCTTCCGCACGGCGGGCGCGATTCCGATTGCCGGGCGGGGCGAGGACCTGCTCATCTACGACCAGGCGTTCAAACGTATCGCCGAATACCTTGAAGACGGCGAGCTGGTGTGCATTTTCCCCGAAGGAAAACTGACCACCACAGGTGAAATCGACGCGTTCAAAGGTGGCATGACCCGCGTGCTGGAGGAAACCCATGTGCCGGTGATTCCCCTGGCGTTGCAAGGGCTGTGGGGCAGCTTCTTCAGCCGAGACCCCAATAAAGGTGTGTTTCGGCGGTTGTGGTCGCGGGTGACGCTGGTGGCGGGGCCTGCGATTGCGGGGGATGCCTCGCAACCTGCAGCGGTGCGCGAACGAGTGGCGGCGTTGAGAGGGGATGTGCGCTAGTCAAGGCACTCCGAGGAGAATCGGAGTGCCGTTCCTCTGGGCATCAGGCGATATCGACGTAGGCTGGAGCGCCGTTATCGCCAGCACCCTTGCATCGCGAATGAATTCGCTCTCACGGTATCGAGCGGGGTATCGGATGATACGGATCAGCCCACCACCGGCCGGTCTTCCGTCACGGCATCATCCGGCGCCATTTTCCTGAAATACGTCGAAAGCAACGCCCCGGATATGTTGTGCCACACGCTGAACAGCGCGCTGGGCACTGCCGCCAGTGGCGAGAAGTGGGCGCTGGCCAGTGCGGCGCCCAGGCCGGAGTTCTGCATGCCGACTTCCAAGGCCAGCGACTTGCGTTGCGGCAGCGGCAGTTTGAACAGCTTGCCGGTGAAGTAGCCCAGCAGGAAACCGAAGCTGTTGTGCAGGACGACCACGGCCATGATCAGCAGACCGGATTCGGCGATCTTCGCCTGGCTGGCGGCCACCACGGCGCAGACGATCATCACGATACTGACCACCGAAATCAGCGGCAGCACATCGACGGCATAACTGACTTTTTCGCCGAGCACGCGCTGGGCGATCACGCCGAGGATGATGGGCAGCATCACGAATTGCAGGATCGACCAGAACATATCCATGAAGGACACCGGTAACCAGGCGGAAGCCAGCAGCCAGATCAGCGCCGGGGTCAGCAGCGGGGCGAGGAGGGTGGTCACGGCAGCGATGGCGACCGAGAGCGCCAGGTCGCCTTTGGCCAGCCAGGTCATGACGTTGGATGACGTGCCGCTCGGACAGCAACCGACCAGAATCACCCCGACGGCGATTTCCGCCGGCAGATGGAACACCTGGCACAGCAGCCACGCCACCCCTGGCATGATCACGAAATGGGCGACGACGCCCAGCGCTACGCGCCAGGGATGGCGAACGACCTCAGCGAAGTCTTCAAGCTTCAGGGTCAAGCCCATGCCGAACATGACCAGCCCCAGCAGCGGAACGATCAGGGTCTTGAGGCTGATGAACCAGGTCGGAAACAGGAACGCCAGGACGGCGAACAGCAGCACCCAGTAGGCGAAGGTGTTGCCGACAAAACGACTCAATGCAGCCAGCGCACGCATGGCTTGCTCCTTTTATTGTTAATAGACACAGATTCCAACCTGTAGGAGCGCGCTTGCCCGCCATTGCGGTGTGTCATACAGCTTCTATGCGTCTGACACACCGCAATCGCGGGCAAGCGCTCCTACAGGGTTGCGGCGTTAGATTTTACGGGCTCAGATCCCCTGCGGAATCTCTTCGCCACCCAGTGCTTCGAACAGTTCTGGCAGGAATTCGCCGAAGGTCAGCATCATCAAAGTGAAGCTGGCATCGAGCTGGCCCAACGCGTCGTCGCCGCCATCCTGCTCGGCCTGATCCTGGAGCAGGTCTTCGAATTTCAGGCGCTTGACGCTCAGTTTGTCGTCCAGCACGAACGATAATTTGTCTTGCCAGGCCAGGGACAGTTGGGTGACGACCTTGCCCGTGCTCAGGTGCAGCTGGATTTCGTCGCTGGTCAGGTCTTGACGCTTGCACTTCACGATGCCGCCGTCTTCGTGGGTGTCGCGCAGTTCGCATTCGTCCAGCACGAAGAAGTTGTTGGCGGTTTCGCCGGTCTTGACCCAGTCGGTCATGATCGCGGTTGGCGCGGTCTTGACGGTGACCGGGCGCACCGGCAGCGAGCCAACCACTTCACGCAGGGTCGACAGCAGGTCTTCGGCGCGTTTCGGGCTGGAGGCGTTGACCAGGATCAGGCCTTGCTTCGGCGCGATGGCCGCGAAGGTGGAGGATTTGCGAATGAAGGCACGCGGCAGGAACGCCTGGACGATTTCATCCTTGAGCTGATCGCGTTCCTTTTTATAGACCTTGCGCATTTGCTCGGTCTCGATTTCTTCGATTTTCTCTTTCAGCGCATCGTTGACCACGCTGCCGGGCAGGATGCGCTCTTCCTTGCGGGCCGAGACCAGCATGAAATCGCCGCTGACGTGCACCAGCGGAGCGTCCTCGCCCTTGCCGAACGGCGCGATGAAACCGTACGTGGTCAGCTCCTGGCTGGCACAAGCGCGTGCAGGCTTGGTCGCCAGTGCGGTTTCCAGCGCCTCGGCGTCAAATGGCAGATCCTGAGTCAGGCGATACACGAGCAGGTTTTTGAACCACATGGGTTACATCTCTCCTTATACAAAGGGGGGCATTATTCGCTGCTGCGACCCCGCGGCCAACCCTGATGTAAGCCTTTGGCAGGATTATAAAAATTATTTGAAAAAGTGCTTGCCAGAGGTAGGAACGCTCCGTAGAATGCGCGCCACACCGAGAGACAAGGGTGATTAGCTCAGCCGGGAGAGCATCTGCCTTACAAGCAGAGGGTCGGCGGTTCGATCCCGTCATCACCCACCACTCGATGAAGGTGTTACGCGCAGCGGTAGTTCAGTCGGTTAGAATACCGGCCTGTCACGCCGGGGGTCGCGGGTTCGAGTCCCGTCCGCTGCGCCATATTGAGTATCGAGGCCCTTGAACTCCTCGATGCGACAGAGAAAGCGACCTTAGGGTCGTTTTTTTGTGCCTGGAATTTGGTCGTTGCCCGATGCTGATTCGCTTTTGATTCTGCTTGACCGCCGGGCTGCCATAGAAGCAAACGGTGTTGGACCGATTCAGCCCGAAGGACGTAGGCGCGTGGCGTGTCTCGCGATCTGGTGCGAAGCGGCAATAAACCCTGCGAGCTCGGTGTGACTGACACCCTCCAGGTGTCTGATCTTGCTGCCGCTTCGCGCCAGATCCCGGGGCAAGCACCGCTCCTAAGTCCACCTGGGCAGCTCAAAGCCCTTGCACATCAATCTCCACCACGTCCCCATTCAAGCGTGCCGGCCAAGTGCGCAGCGTGAGCGTCGGGTCTTCCAGGCATGCGCCATCTTCCAGCCGGTAATGCTGCTTATACAGCGGCGAGGCGATCACCAGGCTGCCGGCGACGCTGCCGATCAACCCGCGTCCAATCACATTGACCCCCGACACGGGGTCGCGATTGTCCACCGCGAACAACTGGGGCGTGCCGCTGATGCAGGCGACGTAAAACAGCGCCACTTGCTGATTGCCTACCAGCGCAACAACACCGGAGTTGAGTACCAAATCCTCCCGGGCGCACACCGCGCGCCAGGCTTGGCTTCTGGAAGGGTCCATCATGACAGCACCGATCGGGCTCATTGTGAAATCTCCACAGCAATCAGGTTGAGGTCATCAGTGCGCGCCGGGCGGCGTTGGCTGCGCTCCTTGATGAACTGAATGTCCGGGTCTGGCCGTGCATCGTTGACGAAGGTACGGAAGCGCTTGAGCTTTTCCGGACTCTTGAGGGCGTTGGCCCATTCACACTCGTAGCGGTCGACCACCCATTGCATCTGCCCCTCCAGTTCGGCGGCCAGCCCCAGGCTGTCGTCGATGACCACGGCCTTCAGGTAATCCAGCCCGCCCTCCAGCGATTCGCGCCACACCGAGGTGCGTTGCAGCTTGTCAGCGGTGCGGATGTAGAACATCAGCACCCGGTCGATGTAGCGAATCAGCGTCTCGTCATCCAAGTCGGTGGCGAAAAGCTCGGCATGGCGCGGACGCATACCGCCGTTGCCACACACATACAGGTTCCAGCCATTTTCGGTGGCGATCACGCCAATGTCCTTGCTCTGGGCTTCGGCGCATTCCCGGGTGCAGCCCGACACCGCGAATTTCAGTTTGTGCGGCGAGCGCAGCCCCTTGTAGCGGTCCTCGATACGCAATGCCATCTGCACGCTGTCCTGCACGCCGTAGCGACACCACGTGCTGCCCACGCAGGATTTCACCGTGCGGGTCGACTTCCCATAGGCGTGCCCCGTCTCGAACCCGGCGGCGATCAGCTCGGCCCAGATGTCCGGCAATTCGTGCAACTGGGCGCCGAACAGGTCGATGCGCTGGCCGCCGGTGATTTTGGTGTACAGGTCGTATTTCTTCGCCACCGCGCCAATCGCGATCAGGCCGTCCGGGGTGATCTCGCCAGCGGGAATGCGCGGCACCACCGAGTAGCTGCCGTTCTTCTGCATGTTGGCCATGAATGTGTCGTTCGTGTCCTGGAGGGGCACCAATGAAGGGTCCATGATCGGCTTGTTCCAGCAAGACGCAAGGATCGAGCCGACCGCTGGCTTGCAGATGTCGCAACCAAGATGGCCCTTGCCGTGACGGGTGAGCATGTCTTCGAATGTTTCGATTTTTTCGACCCGAGCGAAGGCGTATAGCTCCTGACGGGTATAGGCGAAGTGCTCGCACAGGCTTTTGTCCACGGCCACGCCGCGAGCGGTCAGTTCGTGTTCGAACACGCTTTTCAACAAGGCCGCACAGCCGCCGCACCCGGTGGCTGCCTTGGTGCAGGCCTTGATCGCCGCCAGGTCCGTGCAGCCGCTGTCGATGGCCGAGCAGATCGAGCCCTTGCTGACGTTGTGGCAGGAACACACGGTGGCCGTGGCCGGAAGGGCATCGGCCCCCAGCGTTGGGGCGCCTTCACTCTGCGGCATGATCAGGCTGGCCGGGTCGGCGGGCAGCTTTATGCCGTTCTGTGCGTATTGCAGCAGTGTGTCGTAATAGCTGTTGTCGCCCACCAAAACCGCTCCGAGTACCCGCTTGCCATCGGCGGAGACGACCAGACGGCGATAACTGGCCGTTGCCTCATCGATGAAGCGGTAACTGCGTGCGCCGGCCAGTGCGCCGTGGGCATCGCCGATCGAGCCGACATCGACGCCCAGCAACTTCAGCTTGGTCGACATATCGGCGCCGAAGAACGGCTCGGCCGCTTGACCGCACAGTTGTGCGGCCACATTGCGTGCCATTTGATACCCCGGTGCGACCAGGCCGAATACGCTGCCGTTCCAGGCCGCGCACTCGCCGATGGCGAAAATGTCGGCGTCGCCGGTACGGCAATGTTCGTCGATGGCGATCCCGCCCCGAGGGCCCAGTTCCAGGCCGCATTGGCGGGCAAGCGCGTCCTGAGGCCGAATGCCTGCCGAAAATACGATCAGGTCGGTTTCAAGGTATTCATCTGAGGCGAAATTCATGCGGTAGCGGTACGTTTCTCCCGCCGTGATCGATTGCGTCGCTCGCGACAGGTGCACGCCCACGCCCAGCGCTTCGATACGGGCCTTCAATGCCGCGCCGCCGAAGTCATCGAGTTGCACCGGCATCAGGCGCGGGGCGAATTCCACCACATGGGCCTCCAGCCCCAGGGATTTGAGGGCATTGGCGGCTTCCAGGCCCAGCAGACCACCGCCGACCACCACGCCGCGTTTGGCCTGGCGGGCCGCGGCGCGAATGGTGTCAAGGTCGTTCAGGGTGCGATACACCAAGCGCGAATGGCCTTCGGCGCCTTCGATTGGCGGTACGAAAGGGTACGAGCCTGTCGCCAACACCAGCTTGTCATAGCCAAAGCAGCCATGGGCGGTGATCACTTCACGGCGGACGCGGTCGATTTCCAGCACGGGCACGCCCAGGTGCAGGGTGAGCCCAGGGCGTTCGTAAAGCATTGCCTCGCTCAAGGCCAGTGACTCGGCGTCCCGGCCTGTGAAGTATTCGGAGAGGTGAACGCGGTCGTAAGCGCGTTGGCCTTCTTCGCCAAACACGTGGATACGATAGCGGTCGAGCGCACCGGCAGCGATCAGTTGCTCCACGCAGTGATGGCCGACCATGCCATTACCGACGACGATCAGGGTCTGCACAGCTTCAAGAGGGGCGACATTAGCGTTCATTTCGAGTCCCGGCCTAGGCCAATCAGGTTTTCGAAAGCAAAAAAAAGGCGCCCGGAACCTATGGGTTCCAGGCGCCTTTGCCTGTTCTGTTCAAGGGGTCCGCTCGACAGCGCTGTCAGCGGAACCTGTGTGGCCCCTTGGCGGATCCTCGTTGATCGGCGGGGGCTGCCAGCCAACATGGGCTGGACATGGTTAGAGCAAAGCAACGGTTGTGCCAGTGGTTACCGATTCGTTGACCCTCGGCCCCTTTACCGCCCCCGGGTGCCAGGAAACGCAGGCGATCACCACGAACAAACCGCCGCGACTTGCTTGCGATCAAGCGGGCAGAACCCAGAACACGCCGATCACATTTGGCACGGAAAAGGTGCATGTGCGTTCGTATTGCCCCAGCCTGAAGCCGTCGTGCAGGGGGTGCGCGTTCACTCTTTATAGAGCCAAGCCTCATCGTTTCGGCACCTGGCCATGACTGGCCTGGCGTTTGCAGATGCCCGAACACAGGCAATCAACGCCGATTGCCCACTTCACGACAAAGGCGCCGTGTACTCCCCGTCATCTGAGGGTGGAGAACAAGGCGTCTTTTTCGTTTCTGGAAGGTGGGATATGGCGAGCAACAGCGTACGAAGTGTGTGTCCTTATTGTGGTGTCGGTTGCGGCATCGTCATGCAGGTCGAGGACAATCGCGTGGTCAAGGTCCGCGGTGACAAAGCTCATCCCGCCAATCTCGGCCGTCTGTGCACCAAGGGCACCACGTGCGGTCAGGCGATTGCCGCGCCAGGGCGCATGGCGTCGGCCTACGTACGCCGTCACCCGGATCAGGACCCAATACCTGCCGCCATCGACAGTGCAATCCGTGAGACGGCGCGTCGGCTGAGGTCGATCCTCGACCGGGACGGCCCAGACGCACTGGCCTTTTATGTCTCGGGACAACTGTCTCTTGAGGCCCAGTATCTGGCTAACAAGTTAGCCAAAGGCTTCGTACGGACGAATCACATCGAATCGAACTCGCGGTTGTGCATGGCCAGTGCGAGCAGCGGCTACAAGCTGTCGCTTGGCTCGGACGGGCCGCCCGGCGCCTACGATGATTTCGATAAAGCGACGCTGTTTTTCGTCATCGGCGCGAACATGGCGGACTGTCACCCGATCCTGTTTCTGCGCATGATGGATCGGGTCAAGGCCGGGGCCAGGCTGATCGTCGTCGACCCGCGGCGCACGGCCACGGCAGACAAGGCCGACCTGTTCCTGCAGATCAACCCCGGCACCGATCTGGCGCTGCTCAACGGTTTGCTGCATTTGCTGCTGCAAAACGGTGACATCGATACCGCTTTCATTGCCGCCTATACCGAAGGCTGGGAAGCCATGCCGGGATTTCTCGCCGACTACACGCCGTCCCGGGTCGCGCAACTGACCGGCCTGGCGGAAAGCGCCATTCGGCGAGCCGCGCAGATGATCGGCCAGGCGCCCGAATGGATGAGCTGCTGGACCATGGGCTTGAACCAAAGCACCCATGGCACCTGGAATACCAACGCGCTGTGCAACCTGCATTTGGCCACGGGGGCGATTTGTCGTCCTGGCAGCGGTCCGTTTTCCTTGACCGGCCAACCCAATGCGATGGGCGGCCGCGAAATGGGCTATATGGGGCCGGGACTTCCCGGGCAGCGTTCGGTACTCGTCGAAGAAGATCGCCGGTTCGTGGAACAGCTGTGGGCGATCCCCCAGGGCAGTCTGGCTCAGAAGGTGGGAGGGGGCACCATTGATCTGTTCGAGCAAATGCGTGACGGCCGGATCAAGGCCTGTTGGATCATCTGCACCAACCCGGTGGCCAGCGTCGCCAACCGCGGGGCCGTCATCGAGGCCCTGCAGGCGGCTGAGTTGGTCATCGTTCAAGATGCCTATCTCGACACCGAGACCAACCGCTACGCCGACATCTTGTTGCCCGGGGCGCTCTGGGCCGAAGCGGAAGGGGTGATGATCAATTCCGAGCGCAACCTCTGCCTGACGCAAAAGGCGGTTCAGGCACCTGGCGAGGCCATGGCCGACTGGCAGATCATCGCGCGGGTGGCCTGCGAAATGGGCTTTGCCGAGGCGTTCAGCTATGCCTCTGCTGAAGCGGTATTCGAGGAGATCAAACAGGCGTGGAACCCCAAGACCGGTTACGACATTCGCGGTGCCTCATATTCGCGTTTGCGTGATCAACCTTTGCAATGGCCGATTGCGCCCGACGGCGAGGGCTCGCGAAATCCAGTGCGCTACCTCAATACCGGCGTCAGCCAAACGCTGAAGTTGGACGATCAGGGCCGTCGTCCGGCCATCGTGTTCGCCACCCCGTCCGGCAAGGCGCAGTTCATGCCACGCCCGCACCTGTTGCCCGCCGAAATGCCCAGCGATGCGTTCCCGATGGTGCTCAATACCGGCCGCCTGCAGCATCAATGGCATACGCTGACCAAGACCGGCAAAGTTGCCACCCTGAACACGCTCAACCCAGGTCCCTTCATCGAAATTCATCCCGAGGACGCCGAAGTGTTGGGCATCGTCGACCAGGACGCCGTAGAAGTGCGGTCTGTCCGGGGCCGTGCCGTGTTGCCTGCGCTGGTCACGGATCGCGTGCTGCCAGGCAATTGCTTCGCGCCGTTTCACTGGAACGACGTATATGGTGACAACCTGGCCATCAACGCCGTGACCAGCGACGCGGTCGATCCTCTCTCGCAGCAGCCGGAATTCAAGTGCTGTGCGGTGGCGTTGAAGAAAGTCGAACTGATCGGTCATCAATTTCTCGATCTGCCGCAGGCCAACGGCGACGAGGAGCAGGCGATGGAAGGTGAGCCCCTGTTGACCGTGCTTTGGGCTTCGCAGACGGGCAACGCCGAGACGCTGGCCAAAGGCTTTGGTAGCCGTTTGCGCGCGGCGGGCGTGCCGGTGCGCGTGTCGTCGATGGACGGTTTCGCGGTCGATCGGCTGCACGCGGCCGGGCAGGTGGCGCTGATCAGCAGCACCTTCGGCGATGGCGAAGCGCCCGATAACGGTCGGCGTTTCTGGCAGGCGCTGAGCGCGCAGCAGGCGCGTTTCGAGTCGCTGCGCTACGCGGTACTGGCATTGGGTGATCCCAGTTATGAAAGCTTCTGCCAGCACGGCAGGCAATTGGATCAGCGTCTGTCGAGCCTCGGCGCATCGCCGTTGATGCCTCGCATGGAGTGTGATCCGGATTTCGAGGATCAGGCCCAGGCCTGGTTCAGGGCGCTCCAGCAGGCGCTGGCGCTGGACCTTCCCGAAATCGAGCCACAGGACGGCCCAGTGCCTGTGAGCCGGGCGCGACCTCATCCGGCGCGGCTGTCGATCAATCGCCGCCTGAACGGCGAGGGCGGGGCCAAGGACACTCGGCAATTCGCCTTGGCGCTGGGCGATTCACGCATGACTTACGAGGCGGGCGATGCGTTGGGCGTTTGGCCACGCAATTGTCCGGCGTTGGTGGAAGAGGTGCTGGCCTTGACGGGGCTGCCCGCCGAACAGGTGGTGAAGTTGCCGAAGGCGGGGGACGTTTCGCTGCGCACCGCGTTGTCGAACCACCTGGAAATAGCCCGTCCGACCCCGGAAGTGATGCGCTTCATTGCACAGCGCAGCGCCAGTCAGGACTTGCAGACGTTGCTCTCGGAACCCTTCAAGGGTGAGCTGAAAAGCTGGCTCTGGGGACGGCAACTGGCCGATGTGTTGCGCGAGTTCCCACTGCGCTGTGCTGCGCAGGAGCTGCTCAGCCATCTCACGCCGCTGCAGCCTCGTCTGTATTCGATTGCCTCCAGTGCCAAGGTTCATCCGGACGCTGTGCACCTGACGGTCGCGGCCTTGCGATACGGCACGCGCAAGGGGGTCGCTTCGACGTTTCTGGCCGATCGCGCCGAGGATTGCGAGGTGCCGGTGTTTCTTCAACCGACCCGACATTTTCGCGTGCCCGTCGATGGCGACGTGCCGATGATCATGATCGGACCTGGCACAGGCGTGGCGCCGTTTCGCGCCTTCCTTCAGGAGCGTCAGGCCCGGGGCGACCGCGGGGCCAACTGGCTGTTCTTCGGCGAACAGCACGCGGCGACCGATTTCTACTACCGCCAAGAATGGGAGGCGATGCAAAAAAGCGGGTTATTGACCCGCCTCAGCCTTGCGTTTTCCCGGGATCAGGCTGAGAAAGTCTACGTCCAGCATCGGATTCGTCAGCAAGGCGCCGAGCTGTGGCGCTGGTTGCAGGAGGGGGCGCGGGTTTATGTCTGTGGCGATGCCACACACATGGCCCGGGACGTCGATCGCGCGCTGCGGGATGTCATCGCGGAGCAAGGTGGGATGAGTGCGGAGGGCGCGGATGAATACCTGCGCCTGCTGGCCGATGGGCAACGCTACCTGCGGGATGTGTATTGAGATCAGGCATTGGGGCGCTCCGATACTGCGGGCCACGATGGCGGTCTCGTGGCTTTTCCGCGCCTCTTCTTGGTTCGGCAACGGACGAGCAAAGTGTGCGCCGCCTTGGGCGGCTGAACCTCGACTGAACAGTTTTCTCGATCTGAGAAGAAAACCTTTGGCCACCTGAACTTATCTGTCTTTTCTCCCTCTCATGCCGGTAGCCATTGATCGCGGCAGCCTGATAAGCTCGCGGCTTTACTCGTTTGCCCTTTCGGCGCATGAACAAGGAAACAGGATGAAACAGCATCGGTTGGCAGCGGCGATTGCCCTGGTCGGTCTGGTACTCGCGGGCTGCGACAAGCAAGCCAGCACCGTTGAACTGAAAACCCCCGCACAGAAAGCCTCTTACGGTATCGGCCTGAACATGGGCAAAAGCCTGGCTCAGGAAGGCATGGACGATCTGGATTCCAAAGCCGTAGCGCTGGGTATCGAAGACGCCGTCGGCAAGAAAGAACAGAAGCTCAAAGACGAAGAGCTGGTAGCAGCCTTCGGCGAACTGCAGAAACGCGCAGAAGAGCGCATGGCCAAAATGGCCGAAGAGTCGGCTGCGGCTGGCAAGAAATTCCTCGAAGAGAACGGCAAGCGCAAGGAAGTCACCACTACCGCTTCCGGTCTGCAGTACGAAATCATCAAGAAGGCTGACGGTCCTGTACCGAAGCCGACCGATGTCGTGACCGTTCACTACGAAGGCAAACTGACTGACGGCAAGGTGTTCGACAGTTCCGTCGAGCGTGGCAGCCCGATTGATTTGCCTGTTAGTGGCGTGATTCCAGGTTGGGTCGAAGGCCTGCAATTGATGCACGTCGGTGAGAAGATCAAGCTCTACATCCCTGCGGATCTGGCTTATGGCGCGCAAAGCCCTAGCCCGATGATTCCGGCGAACTCGGTGCTGGTTTTCGATCTGGAACTGCTGGGCATCAAGGATCCGGCTGCTGCGGGTAACGACCCGGCCGCCGCCGGCGCCGATGAGGAAGAAGAAGCCGCTCCGGCTGCTGAACCCGCCAAGCCTGCTGCTAAAAAGTAAGCGACACGTCGTTTACTGCGATGATCGAATGCCCCGTCTTGACGGGGCATTTTTCGTTGAGGCGGAAAAAAGATCGAACCGGGCAGGGATACCGGCAGTCCCAATAACGGTGTGAAGCGGACCCAATGCCGGGATTTATTGACCGGTTCGGCAGGTTTGCGCCTCTGCCGAAGGCGTGACGCACGCTCGGCTCTGCGCTGGAGAACGCGGGTGGATGTGAGTAAAAAACACGCGATCTAGGCTAGGCCCCTTTAAAGCGGGCATTTCAGCGTGGAAAACCGAGGCTGTTCACAAGGTTATCCACAATTTGTGTGGATAACCTACGCGTGCCCGGCCCGTGACTGATGAACCACACGGGCTGGCTTGAATGGTAGACGGGCCTGCCGATTTTTATCGGCTTTTGGCCCTCTTGCTGGAGTCGATATGAGAACACCCTGGAACTTTCTTCGTTATTTGCCCATGGCCAAACGGCTGATGGCGGCAGGGCGTTTACCTGCTCTGCTGTTCGCTGTGGCGGGCAAGGCGGCCAAAGACGGCAATCGCCTGGGGAAGCTCAAGGACGATCTCAAGCTGCTTCAGGCGCTTTGTCTGGCGTACTGGCGGGGTGAATACAGAGCCATCAGTGGCAAAGCCATCCTGGCGGTCGTGGCGGGGCTCATGTACTTCCTGAGTCCGCTGGATGCGATACCTGACTGGATTCCGGGGCTGGGCATGCTCGATGACATTGCCGTGTTGGCCTGGGTCATGAAACACCTCGACGCCGAACTCAGCGCCTTCCGCGTCTGGCGCGAGCGGCAGAATCCGCAAAAGCTTGCGGTCGTCGAGCGCCTGCCTGCGACGCCTCAATTGCTGGAGCAGGAAAAGAAGGTTTGATCACGCATCGACTCGCCGACCTGGCAATGGGGCGGGTCAGGTCGGCTGCTCGCTTTCCATTCGCTTATTCCGCGCTCGGTGTAATCGCAAGCCCTTTCAAAACGTCGCTGTTGAGAAAACTCTGTCGATAGTTCGCACGTCCTCCCCCGTCATCCGCTGTTAAGATGCCGCATTACAAAGAAAAAGCATACAAAAATCAGCTTTTCGTCCTACAGGGGGTGGTATGGATCTTCAGGTTATTTCTCGCGATGGAGAGCCAGAATATGCGGTACTGCCGTGGGCGCAGTATCAGGCCCTGTTGCAGGCCGCCGGTGTGAACCGTCCGCAATCCGCCGTCGGCGGGGCTGACGTCGAACCCCAGAGCCCACGTTCCGATCGGCCAGCGCTCGATCAACTGGGCGCGTTGCGTCGCGCCAGAGGGCTTGAGTTGGCTCAACTGGCGCGGTCTGTCGGCATCAGTCCGTCGTACCTGGAATTGATCGAAAATGGCAGCCGCCAACCCGATGCCGCCATCCTGCGGAGTCTGGCATGGGAGCTGGGTGTGCCGGGTTGGCGGGGTGAGGCATGAGCGTGCGAATCAGCCGTCAACACTGGGAAGCGCTGTTAGCCGAGCTCGAGGTAGCGCGCCGTCAACGCCACTTGGTGACCTACCGCGCGTTGCTCGAACGTGTGCAGTTGCCCGCTCCGGCCATGCAGACGCTGGCTGCCGCGCTCGAACACCTGGCGGCCATCGACACCCGCGCCGATCAGCCCTTACGCAGTGCCTTGGTCATCAGCCAGGGTGCCAGCCGCTTGCCGCGCACCGGTTTCTTCGAATGCGCTGAGCGGCTTGGACGGTTCACCGGGCCATCGGATGGGGTGGCCGCGGCGTCGTGGCATGCGGCAGAGGTGGTCCGGGTATTCGAATTCGATTACCCAGCAGAGGCAAAGCCGGAATAGGGGCTTCTTGGTGCCGTCTCGGAGAGGGGTGGTCAGTTGGGAAGGCATGAGCGGGGTCGCCGCTCAACGATCGGCTCAGGATCATGAGGGCTGATCCATCACGCCAATCCAGGGAAGGAAAAGCATCGCGGCCGGGTGGAGCACCACCCGACCGCGTTTCAACGATGTCACGACCTGGGTCGGTGACTCACTTCTTCGCGACAGAACCGCTCAGACTCAGGTAATCCAGCAGGATTCGTCCGGTCTCGGCCAGGTACGCGTCGTCTTCCGGTTTGGTTTTGTCATCGTCCACCGGCAGCGCATCCTCGTCTTCTTTCTTGAGTTCCTTGAGCGGCTCCTCGCCTTTGGCTTTACGACGGGTGTTCTCCATTACCAGCTGTTTGTTCTCCACATCCGTATGTTCGGTGCGGCGCTCGGCTTCGTTGAGGCTGACGGTCTTCTCGCTCATCAGTTTCTTGGCCAGCGCCAGCTTCTGCTCGACGAATACGAATTCGGCGTCCTTGGCAGAGCGCACATCATGACGCGCCTGCAATTGCGCCAGGAACGGCTTGAACGGATCCGAGGCCGGTTTGATCGCCGGTTTGATGGTGTCGTAGGTCATCGCTTCGGGCAGGGCGCTTTCGCCGATTTCCTTGGTGTCGATGATCGACGGGTAAGCGATATCCGGCAGCACGCCCTGATGCTGAGTGCTCTGACCGGAAACCCGGTAGAACTTGGCCAGGGTCAGTTTCAGCTCGCCGTGGTTCAACGGCTGGATGGTCTGCACGGTGCCCTTGCCGAAGGTCTGGCTGCCGATGATCAGTGCACGGTGGTAGTCCTGCATGGCACCGGCGAAAATCTCGGACGCCGACGCAGACAGGCGGTTGACCAGCAAAGCCATCGGGCCTTTGTAGAACGCGCCGCTGTTTTCATCTTCCAGCACGTCAACCTTGCCGTCGGCGTTGCGCACCAGCACGGTCGGGCCCTTGTCGATGAACAGGCTGGTCAGTTCGGTGGCCTCTTGCAAGGAACCACCGCCGTTGTTACGCAGGTCGATGACCACGCCGTCGACTTTCTCGGATTGCAGCTCGGTCAGCAGTTTCTTCACGTCACGGGTGGTGCTCTTGTACTCCGGATCGCCGGCCCGATAGGCCTTGAAGTCCAGGTAGAAGGCGGGGATTTCGATCACGCCCAGCTTGTAATCCTTGCCGTCCTGGTTCAGGTGCAGGATCGATTTCTTCGCCGCTTGCTCTTCGAGCTTCACGGCTTCGCGGGTGATCGACACGATCTTGGTGGTCTGGTCGTTGGGCGCATTGCTCGCCGGGATGATCTCCAGGCGCACCACCGAGCCTTTCGGCCCGCGGATCAGCTTGACCACTTCGTCCAGACGCCAGCCGATCACGTCGACCATTTCCTTGTCGCCCTGGGCCACGCCAATGATTTTGTCGGACGTGGCGACCTGTTTGGTCTTGGCCGCCGGACCTGCCGGAACCAGGCGCACGATCTTGACGTTGTCGTTATCGCTTTGCAGCACCGCACCGATGCCTTCCAGCGACAGGCTCATGTTGATGTCGAAGTTTTCCGCGCTGTCAGGCGACAGGTAGTTGGTGTGCGGATCGTAGGACATCGCGAAGGTGTTCAGGTACGCCTGGAAGATGTCTTCGCTGCGGGTCTGGCCCAGACGCGCCAGTTGATTCTTGTAGCGCTTGGTGAGTGTTTCCTGAATCTTCGCCGGGTCTTTGCCTGCGATCTTCAGGCGCAGGACTTCATCCTTGACGCGCTTGCGCCACAGGTCGTCCAGCTCGGCCTCGTTCTTCGGCCACGGCGCATCTTTGCGGTCGACCAGCAAGGTCTCGTTGGTGTTCAGGTCGATCTTGTCGACACCCTTGTTCAACTGGGCGATGGCAAAATCCAGACGTGCCTTGATGCGATCCAGGTAGCGCTTGTAGATAGTGAAGCCCGGGTTCAGATCGCCGCTCTTGAGGAAGTCGTCGAACTGAAAGCGCCATTTGTCGAATTCGGCAATGTCGCTGGCCATGAAATAGCTGCGCGACGGGTCGAGCAATTTCAGGTAGCTCTGGTAGATGATTTCCGAGCGTTTGTCGTCCAACGGCGGCTTGCTGTAATGGTGGCGCTTGAGCAGCTCCACGACATTGAGGCTGGCGATGACCTCATCGCGGTCGGGTTGGAGATTGTCCCAGCTGTTGGCAGCGAACGAAGGAGCGGACACCGGCAATGCCGCCAGGCCGAGAAGTAATGCAAGGGTGGTGCTAGGCAACAGGTGCTTCATGCTGATTCGACGCGGGGACAATTGATAACGCATAGTAGGCCGTCTTTGAGGTCGCCGGTTCCCTTGAGATTCCATGAAAACTTCGTTGCTGGGCAATGTCGCGTTAAAAACAGTGGGGATGCTGGTGAGCGTTCCCGCCTGCTTTTGCCTTGTCTTGCCTTCGCTCGCTACGTTTTCACGCAATCTGAGTCGAAAACCGGTCGCATAATGCAAAAAAGCCCGAACGCCGCGAGGTGCGTCGAGCTCAGTCCGAGAGTCACTATGGAGGCAGCGTGAAAGCATTGCAAGGCGTTGAAGGGCATGTGGAATGGGTTGAACAGCCAGCACCGGCGCTCGATGTGGGGCAAGTGCGCATCAAGGTGGCAGCGGCGGGGCTCAATCGGGCCGATCTGTTGCAGCGCGCCGGTCTGTATCCACCGCCGCCCGGCGTCACCGAAATCCTTGGGATGGAGTGTTCCGGTGTGATCGCGCAGGTGGGGTCCGGCACGGCCTGGCAGCCTGGAGACCGCGTGTGTGCGCTGGTGGCGGGCGGCGCGATGGCCGAGGAAGTGGTGGTCGACGCACGGCATGTTTTACCGGTTCCGGAGGGGATGTCGTTGCATGAAGCGGCGGGCATCCCGGAAGTCTACGCGACGGCCTGGCTGAATCTGTTCCAGTTGGCGGGTCTCAAGCCCGGCGAAAAAGTGTTGCTTCACGCCGGAGCAAGTGGCGTTGGTTCAGCCGCCATTCAGCTTTGCAAGGCGTTTGGCAACCCGTGCTGGGTCAGCGTGGGCTCGGCGGACCGTCTGAAGTATTGCGAAGACCTTGGTGCCCAAGGCGGTGTGATTCGCAACGAAAGCCTCGATGGCTTGAGCGACTTTGGGCCCTTTAATGTCGTCCTCGACCCGGTGGGCGCCAATTACGCCGCGCTCAACCTCAAAGTGCTGAGTACCGATGGCCGCCTGGTGTTGATTGGCCTGATGGGCGGGCGCCAGGCTGAACTGGACCTGGCGCTGGTCCTCGGTAAGCGCATTCACATCCTCGGCTCGACGCTGCGCAGCCGCGACGACCAGTTCAAGGCCGATTTACTGGCCGAATTGGGTCAGCACGTCTGGCCACTGTTCACCGAAGGCCGCCTGAAGCCGCAATTGGCGCGCAGTTTTCCGATTGCCGAAGCTGAAGAGGCGTTTGCGGAGCTGGCGACTAATCAGGTGTCGGGGAAGGTGATTTTGGTGATTGACGCGAGTTTGGTCTGACACCCTTGAAGATTGCGTTCAGCATTGCCTGATCAGGCGGCCGATCCCGACCAGTGGTCGCAAAACCTGTCATTTATGACAGTAGGCAAATCCGCCTGAACGGTGCTCAATCAACACCTGTTGCGCTGGCCGCGTCGACTTCAATCGGGCGGCAGCACGTCTTCACAGGGGAGTGAGTGCCAGATGGTCAGGGACTGGATAGGGCAGATCTGGAGAAGGCTGATGGGGCGGTCGGTGCTTGCCAATCTGGTGGCACCGCAGATTCCCTCCATCATCGATCCCAATGACCCTGATGGCGTGGTTGCAACCGGAACGCATCTGAACGATCTTGAGGTTCGGGTTCCGCTCTGGCCAGTGCCGGCTGGGCCTGGAGACAGCGACCTGCTGGAGCTTTTCTGGAGCGGTGCAGGCCTCGGCCAGCCTGTCGATGCAATATCCTTTCCTGGGCCGGTAGACGCCAGTCTGTTTCCCGTTTTAATGCGCATCGACAAGGCCCTTCTTCAACCCGACGGTCGATACCAAATCGACTACCGAGTGACGAGCGACACCGGTTCAGTCGCGGCCTCCGATGTTCGGATCGTGACCATCGACACTCGCCCCCCCAGCTATAACCAGCAGTTACTCGCCCTGTTATTGCCCACTGATCTTGTGGGAAGCATTACTGACACTTACTTGGCCAGTCACAATGACCAAGTTGAGCTGCGCTTGCCGACTCCCGTGTACCTGGAAGCTGAAGACGGCGATGTGGTGGACCTCTACTGGTCACAGAACAATCCACCCACCTCCAGCGTGGTTGCCAGCAAGACAGTGACACAGGCAGATATCGATGCGGCCGATATCCGAATCCATCTGCCAGGCGACGTTATCCGAGCCCCGGGCAAGGACGGTCTCTATTACGCCACCTACAAAGTGCGCGATCGGGCGGGCAATGAGACCCAGACGTTTTCCAGGGAAACCGCCGTCGCGGTGATGCTCAAACCATTACCGGGCGGCGATCTGCCGGAGCCTGAGTTTCCGGATACCGGGCTCGACGGCTATATCAATTGCTCCCACGAGCCTTGGAAGGGGATTCGAGTCCGGATCCTGTTTGTCCGTAACCTGTTCGAATATCAGGATGAAATCACCCTGTTCTGGCAGGGGTATCGGACGTTGAACGGCAGGGATCCTATTGCTGGCACCGAGGGCACTTTCGTCCGCTCCATCAGTGCGCAGAACGTCGCCGACGGTTACCTGGATATTCTCGTCGAACCCTTCATTCCCCATATCGAGCCCATGATCGAGGGTTCGGCGCTGGCGGTGTATCGCTTGGTGAAGTTCAGCGGTCAGTCCGGTGGCTCTTACGAAGGGTTGGTGAAGATCAACCGCAAATGGCCCGACGGCGAAGTGTGTGGGCCAACACGTTTGATAGGGATAAGGGGAACGCCTTCTGGTCGCCGATGTGGCTTTTGTGGTCAATGTCGTCGCTTTCTCGCGGGCCTGTTTCGAGCGCAGGGACGTGGCGGTAGATAGCTGTAATACAGGGAAATGCATGACGCGCCGGGCTCGATGGCGCGTGTCACTTCAAGGAGAATTTACATGGGTAGCAAAGTAGCGGGTAAACCTGACTTCCTGGCGTGGGAGTTGGCGCGTCGGGTGAGTCAGGAGAAAAAGAACAGACGTGAGGCTGGTGTATTGACTCTGAATGCGCCCGTGTTGCCTGACTGGTGGGGCGGTGATCCCCAATTCACCGGTCTGGTGCCTAGGCAAGATCAAGAGCAAGACATGCAGGTGTTGATCGCTCAGTGGCCAAACAGTGCAAACGCTGGCGAAACGGATGTGTTGACGTTTAAGTGGCGGCCGCAGGGAGCTACCAGTTGGGAGAATGCTCAGGCCCCCATTTCAGTGCCTGGGCCACTGGACCCAGGCGATTTTCCAATGGCATTGACCTTGAGCAAGAATGCTTTTCAGAAAGAAGGTGCGTTCGAACTTCAGTATGAAGTGGTGATCGATGTCGGGTCTTCGGACTCTTCATCGATTACAACGTTCATCATCGATAAAACCCCGCCCAACAATAACCAGTCACCGACAGCTTTGACCTTCAATGATCCGACGGTCATTTCAGACGGCATCACCGGTGACTATCTGGCGGCTAATGGCGGTGTTGCTGTCACGATTCCTCCGTACAACGACAAGAAGGTGGGCGACTCGCTGGAAATTTATGTGCACAACGAAAACACCGTCCCCACCGAGCCCGTGTACAGCGCCGATGTTGGTACGCCGCAGACGGTAAAAGTACCGACCACCGCTTTCGAGGGCTTGCGTGATGGCAAGATTTATCTGTACTACCGGCTGGTCGACAAAGTGGGTAACCGGGGGCCGATCTCTGATAACGCTGAAACGGGTCTGTTCATCCAGCCGCTCCCCGTTCCGCCTTTGGCTGCGCCCTTGGTACCCAGGATCGTGGACGACAAGGTCCTGAACCTGGACGATGTGCTGGAAGGAGAAGATCTGGTAAAGGTCGCGTTGTACGGAAACTGGCTGGAGCATGATCTGGTAGAGCTTACTTGGGGGACTGCCTCGGTGCATGCGGTCCATGAGGTGTTATCGGCTGAAAACCCCATGACGCTGATCGTTCCCTACCCAACGATACTCGCACCGGCCTACGGTGCGGCAAAGGGACCGCTGGCAACGGATATCAGCTATGTCGTCAGGCGCGGGAACAAGACGTTTCCATCGGCTAAGACGACCATCGATGTCGATTTCTTCGTGCCGGGTCCCGTCAATCCGGACAGGCCCCGCCCCGTGAACCCCAACCTGCCGAGGGTGACCGTCAGAGGAACAGGATCTACCCCGACAGATAACGTGCTCAATGACGATGATGCAGGCCTTCCGGTGGAGGTGACGGTCAATCTCTACAGTCCCATAGGCACGGGAGAGCGGATGATCCTGTACTGGTATTCACAGGAGAACCAAGTAGGTACATTTTCCCCTGTTGCGGGAACCCCAGGTAGCCCCTACACGTTCACGGTGCCGTGGGATGATATCAAGGATCTGCCCAGTGGTACCGAGGTCCCCGTACATTACACGGTGGGGTTGATCAGCGGGGCGGGGAACGTCGAGGCGTGCATCCCGACGTTGGTGGATGTCAGCGCGGCGCTGCCGATCAAGCTGGCAGAGCCGGAGTTCCCTGACGCGGGGCAAGCCTCTGATGGTTCACCTGCTCTGAATTGCGCTTCTTATATCGGGGCGGATCAGCATGTCGTCATCGACGTTCCGCCGAACCCACTTCTCAAGGGGGGAGAGGAGCTGACGTTTACCTGGCAGTGCTATACCGACAAAGTGGGCACCGTTCCGGCGGGAACGGCTCAAACATTTACTAAAGACGTCAGCGCAGCAGACGCCAGTAATGGCTTCAGCGTCCAGACGGGGAAATTCACGGACTATATTGTGCCCGTGGGCCGCAACGGGTCGGTCAGACTCACCTATGTATCGGATACCACGCCTGTGATGCAGGGATCGGCGTTCATACGTGCCGGCGCCCAAAATGCCGGAGGTGTGTGTCCACCCAACGCCCGGCGCAGGATCTGAGCGTCCGCCTGTCATTTTTTCCTAGTCCGTGTTCATGCAAACAAAGCCGCACCTGTGCGGCTTTGTTATTTGCGTCTATCGAAATGGATGCACTCATTAACGGGTACACGTTAGTTGATGAGGACGGGGATGAAAGGCACTAAAAAAGTTGACATAGGAAGCTACGCTCAAACAACTAGGAAATATCCTACATAGATAAGAAATCCGAGAATGTAGTCTGCGCGCCCTTGTCCTTCGGAGTCCTATGTAAGTTCCGCGGGATAGCGTTTATAACAAGGAGGTGGTCATGGCTAAGTCCCGTAGTAACTCTTGCTATTTCAAATACCCAGCCGTTTTTCCGTTGGTGTTCTGCGTCGTTTCAGGTGTTCAGGCCCGAACGCTGCTACCCGGTGAGTCGGTGGTCGTCGGTCCGACGGACCCCGTCGAAAGCTGGACCATGGCACCGGACGCCACACTCACTGTCAGCGGCGGTCAGATCCTGAGTCTGACCGGCGGAGGCGTGGCCGGGACGGTAAACCTGCTTGCCAACAGCACGGCACAGACCATTGCGCTGGATGCCGGGTCGGTTGGCAACGTCAGTGATTCAAGCATCATTGCCAATAACGGCACCACTGCCCTGAGTGTCACTGATGCCTCGGCGACGCTGACCAATGCGACCGTTATCAATACCAACGGAATCGGTGTGGCCGGTAATCGAGGGGTCAATGGTTCGGGTTCCGCGTTCGTGTTCAATGGCGGATCGGTCAGTGGCACGACCGGGGGGCTTACCATGCTCACCGGCTCGCTGAACATGACCGGCACCACCGTCACCGGTACGGGGGCGACCAGTTATGGCATGCGCGGTATCGGTTCCGACATGAACCTGAGTGCCAGCCGCGTGACAGGGGGATTGAATGGCTTGTTGTACCGTGTCAACTCGTTGGACGCGAGGGTGGGTACGGTCAATCTCGACGGTACCCGCGTGGAGGGCATCAGCGGTGCCGCTATCCGGATTGATGGCCAACGAGCATCCAAGGCCGCCAGCTTCACCTTGACCAACGGCACGACCCTTATCGGGGGTAACGGCAATGCGTTAGAGGTGGATAACTCGGCGATTGCCAATGTCCTGCTGCAAAACAGCGATGTCACCGGCAACATCGGCATCACAAACAGCAGTGTCGCCAACCTGACGTTCGATCACGGCGGGTTGACTGGCGATGTCTCCGCAGACGCCACCAGCACCGGCGTGTTGGCGCTGAACAACGGCTCTGTGCTCACGGGCAACGTCTCGGGCATCGACACGGTCAGTCTCGATGCCAGCTCGCTGGTGGGCACCGTCACCGGCAGTGGCACAGGGGCGCTGACGCTGAACAACGGCTCTGTGCTCAGGGGCAATGTCTCGGGCATTGACACGGTCGGTCTCGATGCCAGCTCGCTGGTGGGCAACCTTACCGGCAGTGGCACAGGGGCGCTGACTTTGAGCAATGGCTCTTCGCTTGAGGGGGACGTCACGGGCACCGACACGGTGAGTCTCGATGCCAGTTCACTGACGGGCAACGTCACCGGCAGTGGGACAGGGGCGCTGACGGTGAACAACGGTTCTACGCTTGCGGGGGACGTCACGGGCATCGACACGATCAATCTCGATGCCAGTTCGCTGACGGGCAGCGTAACCGGCATCGACTCGGTCAATCTCAGTGCCAGTTCACTGAAGGGCAACGTCGCCGGCACTGGAACGGGGGCGCTGACCTTGAACAACGGCTCTACGCTTACGGGGGACGTCACGGGCATCGATTCGGTCAGTCTCAGTGCCAGTTCGATGACCGGCGATATCACCAGCGATGGCTCCGGCGTGGTGTCGCTGCAAAACGATTCGGTGTTCACCGGCAATCTCATTGGTGTCGATAAATTGACCGTCGGGGATCCTTCGGTCTGGAACATGACCGCGTCCACCGCACTCAACACTCTGGTGATGGACACCGGTATCGTGAAGTTCGGTGCCGCCAATGAGTTCTATCAACTGGACGTGGGCAACCTGTCCGGCAGCGGCACCTTTGTCATGGATGTCGATTACGCCACTAACCAGCACGACACCCTCAATGTCACCGGTTCTGCAACGGGCAGCCATACCTTGTTGGTGGCCGGTTCGGGCGTCGATCCAGTCTCTCCCGAGGCGCTGACCATGGTCCGCACCGCCGGTGGCGATGCGACATTTGCGCTGGCCAATGGTCGTCCGGTTGACGTGGGCACCTATTCCTACGCTTTGAGTTCGGTGGCCAATGGCTCAGGCGGGACCGACTGGTTTCTGGACCCGAGCACGGCGACGGTCAGCCCTGGCACCGCTTCGGTACTCGCGCTGTTCAACACCGCGCCTACCGTGTGGTACGGCGAACTGACCTCGCTGCGCAGCCGCATGGGCGAGCTGCGTTTCAATGGCGGTAAGGCCGGCGGGTGGGTGCGGACCTACGGCAACAAATACAACGTCGATGAGGCGTCGGGGCTGGGTTACAAGCAGACTCAACAGGGGCTTTCGCTCGGCGCCGATGCGCCGCTTCCCCTCGGCGATGGTCAATGGTTGATCGGTGCACTTGCCGGTTACAGCGACTCCGACCTGAATCTGAGCCGCGGCACCTCAGGCACGGTCAAGAGCTACTACGTAGGCGCGTACACCACATGGCTCGATCAGGAAAGCGGCTACTACTTTGACGGCGTGCTCAAGTTCAACCGCTTTCGCAACGACTCGAAAGTCAGCATGAACGATGGCACCCGCGCCAAGGGTGACTACGACAACGTCGGCATGGGCGGTTCGGTGGAGTTCGGGCGCCACATCAAATTGAACGATGGCTATTTCGTCGAGCCCTTTACCCAGTGGTCTGCGGTGGTCATTCAGGGCAAGGATTACGGCCTGGACAACGGCATGGAGGCCGAGGGTGATCGCACACGCTCGCTGCTGGGTAAGGTTGGCGTGACTGCCGGGCGGAATTTCGCGTTGCAGGACGGCAAGGTCTTGCAGCCTTATGTACGTGTTGCAGGCGTTCACGAGTTCGCGAAAAACAACGAGGTGCAGGTCAACAACAATGTCTTCAACAATGACCTGTCCGGTTCTCGTGGCGAGCTGGGGGCCGGTATCGCCGTAGCGTTCAATGACCGGCTGCAGGTTCATGCCGATTTTGATTACGCCAGTGGCGAGCACATTGAGCAGCCGTTCGGGGCGAATGTGGGGTTGCGGTTTAGCTGGTAAGCGAAACGCCGACTGAATGCATTTGCATTCTGTCGGCGCTCAATCAAATACCGATAATGTTGGCGTAACTCCATCCGATTCCCCATGCGGATGTGGTTCTCAGGTCTGCCCAGCCACCGGCCACCATATCTTTGCAGCGCACGGTATTGAGGCCATTACCAGGCGTAGTGGACCAATACAGACCACCTCCCATTGGCCAGCGCCCTAGATATGCCGTGGCTATCTGGTTTTGCTCGTCATGGCTGGGAAGCCGTTTACCGCCACGGGCTACGGCATTATTTGCATTGGGATACGTATCGTTGCCAAATCCGGTCACCACGGTCACGCCACTGACGTTGACGGTGTAACTGCCCGACCGCCCCTGGCTGTCCCGGACGGTGATCATCGCGATGCCATTACCTCGTGAATAGACCGTGCCGTTTGAATCGACGCGAGCGACGTTTGTATTGCTCGATGTATAACCATAGGGTGCAACGCCACTCCTGGGCGTCCTCGTGGAGGTCGTACCGCTTGGCCAGGGCGATGGATCAAGGTTGGGGTGTCCGCCGAGAATGTACACCCTGCCGCTCAAGCTTACGGGCGATGTATCCAGCACGAAGTCAGGGATGGGCGAGACCACGGTGAAGGTTCGAACGTTCGATGACGGCTGGTCTGCGTATTTTGCGGTGGCCTTGAGGCTGTGGGCACCCAGGGCGAGCGTGGATACCGTGTGGGTCCAGTCTCCGGCAGCGCTGACAGACGCTGTTCCTTTGGACGCGGCCCCGTCGAACACCTCAACGTGCTCGCTCGGTGCCGCTTTGCCGGAGGCCGTTACTGTCGTGGCGGTGGTCGAGCCATTGTTGGAAACCTCTCCCTTGGAGTCCCGAACACTGGTAATCGTCGGTACTACCGCCGCCTTTACCTGAAACGTCCAGGCTGAGGAAACCGGTTTGCTGGCATACAACGCTTTCGCCGTCAGCGAGTGGTTGCCCGGAGCCAGACCGCTGACTGCACGGGTCCAGGCGCCTGTAGCACTCGCCGTCGCCGTGCCCTTCGATGTCGCGCCGTCAAACACTTCGACCACTTGACGAATCGACGCCTGGCCTGATGCGGTAACGCTTGAGGCGTAGGTGGATCCGCCGTTCGCGACAGGGGTGTTTTTCGGGTCGAGCACCGACGTGATCGTCGGATTGACCACCGCCACAACCGTGAAGCGGCGTACTGCCGATTCGGCACCATTGCCATAAAGCGCCTTGGCTTTCATGGCGTGGCTCGTCAGGGTCAGTCCGGTTATTGGCAAGGTCCACACGCCGGCGGCATTGGCGGTTGCTTTACCTCTGGTTGTGGTGCCGTCGAAAATCTCGACCTGCTGATTGGCGCTGGCCGCGCCGGTGAGGGTGACGCTTGTGTCGGTCGTGAAGCCGTCTGCCGGGATTTCCGTACCTGCGGTCCCCTTGATACTGCTGATCGTCGGCGTCACGGCGGCTGCAACGGTAAGGCGCCAGACCGTCGACTCGGGCCCTGTTCCGTACAGCGCCCGGGCTTTGAAGGGGTGCTCGCGCACGGCCAATCCCGTCACCGGCCGGGACCATGAACCTATCGAATCTGCCGTTGCCGTGCCTTGTGACGAGGTGCCGTCGAACAGTTCTATGCGTTGGTCCGGGCTGGCCTTGCCTGAAAGCGTGACGGTGGTGTCCACCGTCGTTCCTCCATTGCTGACGGGCCCTCTGCTGTCCACCACCTTCTCGATCGTCGGCGTGAGATTGGCAAACACTTCCCAGGTACGCGGTTGCGAGACCATGCCGCTGCCATCCAGGGCCCTGGCGGTCACGCTGTAGGTTTTCGGGCGCAGGGTCGTCAGCTTGACCGCCCAGCTCCCCGACAGCGTGGTGCGCGTGGTGGTCAGACGCCCGGTGCCGTCCAGTATTTCCAGTTCGGTGTCGATCGTCCCTGTGCCGCTGAGGTCGAGGGTGGTGTCGAACGTCGTCCCGCCGTTGGCCACTTCGCCTTTGGCATCCTTGACGCTGACGATGACTGGCGTGACCCAGTCGTGATGGCGTTTGAACACATACTCGGTGATGGGGAAGGGCAGTGCGGTGTCTTCGATGGCGGTTTCGCTGAAGGCGACTTTGCAGACCACGTCGAGCGGGGTGTCCTGCCCCAGTTGTTCCAGCGCTGTTCGTGGCACGGTTTCCGACAGCCCAGCACTGACCTGCCCACTGGTGATTTCCTTGCCATCGAGCAGCTTGATGGTTTGAGGTCCACCGCTTTCGGTTTCGCCCGCAAGATGCAGCCACACCCGCTGACCCAGGGCGATGAAGGGCCATTTGCCAAGGGTCGTCGTTGCATCCCCGCTGAATGTCGCAAGGTTCAGGACTTTGGTCGGCTTGTCGGCCTGAGTGATGTCCGGCGAAGGCAGCTGGCTATCAGCGATGGGCTTGATGGTCAGCAGCCGCAGCTCTGATTTTTTCTCGGTGAGGTAGCGCTTGACCCGATAGCTAATTTGCACCGAGTGACCGATGTTGGCGCCAATGACGGCGGCGGGTATCGCAAACTCGACTTCACGGCCAGCGTTGCCGGATTTGGATTGCTCGGGCGGCGAGCCCGTGCCGGGTGTGCCCAGCCACACCAGCGTGATCACGTCCTGCGGGTCCATGCTTTCGTAGCTCACATGGACGGTGGCGCCACTTTGAGCCTGCATCGGATCGAGGGTGTCGTCGCCGGCGGCCTCCAGCACCGTCGGCGCGGGCAACAGGCCAATGAGCTTGCCGATGGTCAGTTCCAGCACCTTCGAGTACTGGTATCTACCGGTGCTGGAAAGTTTCAGGCTGTAGTACAGCTTCACGAGGTTGTTGATGTTCGGCTCGATCAGCGACCTGGGGATATTGAACGTCAAGGGTTTGCCAGCCACCAGGCTTGTGATGGGCACCCAGTCACTGGCGCTGCCGTCAGGTGATTCGCCTTGCCAGTACCAGGTCAGGATGTCGCCCACGGCGGTGCCGGTGTACGGCACCCGCAAGGTGGCGTTGTGAGGGACGCTTTCAGGGTCGAGTACATCGTCTTCGGCCTCATCCACCGACGGTGCGGGCAGTTCGGCGAGGCGTTGGGCAACGACCAGCGAAGTGTGGCTGGAGACTCTCACATCCTGTGGGGCCAGGGCATCGTTGGACACGCGATAGCTGACGTCCAGCGTGCCATTGACGAGAGGGCCGATGTATTGGCCCACCACCGGGATGTAAATCACCGCCCCCACTTCGTTCGCCGTCACCGAGTGCTGCGCTTCGTAAAGCAGCGGCGTGCCGTTCTGTGTCACGCCGAGCCAGATCAGGTTGATCAGGTCGCCGTTGGCCATCCTCTCGTACACGGGAATGACCGCATGGGCCCGATCAAGGCCGGGGTCGAGCGTGTTCCCGACCGCTTCGAACACATCGGGGGCGGGCAGCGGAATCTTGCCCGTGATGCTGGCAAAGGCACGCTTGGAGGATTGCGGCGGACTCCCGTTGGCCTTGTTCAATACGTAACTGGCTTGCCCTCGTCCTTCGAGCAGGGCGCGGATTTCGGCGTTGGGCACCTTGACTTCGGTCACCGACGGGATGTTGCTGAGGGTGACGGTGGCCTCGTAGGTCCGTGGGGCGCCGGTTCTCGGAGTGCCGATCCAGGTCATGGTGACCCGATCATTCAACTCGAAAGGCGGGCCCCGGACTTCGATCTGTATCGTGACATCGTCGTCCCCCAATTGTCCGAGGTCGATTACCTCGTTGAAGGCTTCCTTGATGATGGGTGCATCGAGACGCTGTGCGCCTGCCTCGACGCCGATGAATGTGCGCAGCGACCAGTCGGAAGAAAAGTTCCAGACCTCGTCGAAGACTTGGTAATGCACCAGCAGATTGGGCGAGTCGCCGCCTGCCAGGATCGTGGCCTGGTCAACGGTCATGGTGATCGGTCCACTGCCGGCCGCTTCAGCGTCGGTGACTGTATGCCTCAGGAAGGCATCACCCCATTGCAGCTCGATGGTGTCCCGTGCGGCGCGCCCAGGGTAGGCGGCAATTTCAGCCGGAACTCCTCTGGCAGCCCATTCGGCGTCGACCCCGTTGTCGATCACATCCTGTGGCAGGCGAGGGGCGGCCAGCTCCGAGTGGCCAGGAAGATGGGGGTCCTTGTCCACACCGCCCGGCGCATCGAGTTTGACCCTGATGCGCAGGGCGACGGAATCTTCGGATGTGGTCGAGCCCTGACGCGTCAGGCGGTAATACACCTTTTCTGCCCAGCCAGGCACGACCCGTTCAGAAGCAATGAAAAACAGCAGGCGCTGGTCGACCTCCTGATCCCCGACATCTTGCCCTCCCACCAGCGTGTCATCCCAATAAAGGTCGATATGATCACCGCTTGCCATGCGCAACCAGGGGTCCACTGCCACCAGCAACCCAAGCGGACTGTCCACGGTGACGATGTTCACGCCGCCGTCGCCTCCCTGGACCGGGGTCACCAGGCCGCTGATGAGCAGCGAGCGCAGCGCCAGTGTTGAATAGTCCCGTTGCAGGGGAGGAAACAGGGTGTGTGTGAACCGTGTCATCGTTGGAGTCCTTTCTGTTGTGCACGCGGTGGACGGGGCGCGCAGGCCCATCCAAGCGTTGCTGTTTCGCTGAGTCGTCCTGATATTGGGCGCTGGATCGACGGTTTCGCCTACTGTCAGAAATGACAGGTTTTGCGACCGCTGGTCGGCGTGTACTCAGGGAGGATGGCTGCTCAATCAGAGGTCGTGCTTGCAGCCTCGTCCGAATAAGGATCGAGCGAGCGCCTCCCCGGCGCGCCTTCAGCCAGTTGATCCTCTGGCAGGTAGCTGAATACCCTTCCATCCGCCGCGCCCAGTGTCATTCGCACGACCGGCAAAAAACGGGCGGTTTGAGTGAAGAAATCGTGCTGGATGAATTGCGCCTGCGGACGTGTGGCAGTGCTCGCATAGAAAAGCGATTCGAGGGGGATCTGATCCGGAATGCCTTGAGGCCAGGCGGCGATTATGATCTCGTTCCAGGACGCTCGATCACCGGCGCTAAGCACGGTACGGACCTGGATACTAAGCTGGAATTGCGCGGAAGTGGCGGTGAAGGCGCAACTGTTACTTGGACTTGCTCCGTATTTCGATCGCCAGGCCGCGACGGTCGTTACTCCCTCTTGATCGCAACTGGCACGACAGCTGTCAGGAATTGAACTGGTAACCGCATTCGTCGGATAGGCGCAACGAAGCGTAATGGGGTGGAGCGCCGGTGCTGAAGACTCTTTCATGGTGAAACCAGCTGCTCCCGCGGTTTTGGTCGTCCCCACATCGGCTCGCAGGTAGCTGAATGACACGCCGTTACGGCCAACCGAATTGGGACTAGGATCCCAGGCGTGGAAGCTACTAGTTGCCTGAGTTGCGCGAATCAATATACCGCCGCAAAAGTAAGCCGATAGCCCGTTTGCGCATTCGCTTCGAGTGTCGCTGTATCGTCGATTCATCGCGGATGCGATCTGATAGCCGATGTACAGTTGATCCTGCAGGTTGAATCCGAACACGTTTCCGGAGCCGTCGTTGAGATCCATGCGAAGGATCGGGAGCCAATCACCGGTGGCATTGAAGTAGTCGCGCTGATCGTGCTGTGCACTAATCAGCGTGCCTGTCTGGTTGATGTCGTAATACAACGCTTGAACGGGAACGCTGGCCGGGCTGGCCGAATCCCAGTTGGCCACCTGCAAGCGATTGGCGGTGGCCGACCATTCGCTGTCCAGTCCTTCGTGGGCCTTGAGGCTAGCATCGAACTGTCGCGGGTCGTCGGCGCTCAATGAGCATTGCGCAGTCGGCTGGTTGCCCGATTGTTGGAAATGCGTCAGCCAAGCGTCGCTGTCTGTGACCCCAATGGCGCTGCATGAGCTGGCATCGACCAAAGCAGGGCGGGACGTCGATGCCAGTGCACAGCCGTAGTTGCTGCGAGTGGCGTCGATTGGCTGAGTGAAGGGATAGGCACAGAGAACGCTCAGCGTTTTGCCATCGCCTACTGCGCTGAACAGGTCGCTGAAAATCACCCCGTGGTGCACAGGCAACTGCCGAATACCCAAGTCACGACGCAAATAGCTCGCGCCTTCGGCTCCCAGGGCCGTGGCGTCGCTGTTGTGCGCCCAAAATGGCTGCCCCGCGGCGCGCGGGTTAGCCAAAACCAGCACGCCATTGCATTGCCAGGCAGGTTTGCTTGCGGCACAGGTGGAGGCCGTGCTCTGGTAGCGATTGTTGATCAGTTGCGCGATTTCCGGCCCGGTAGGGCTGGCCGTTGCGTTCAGGCTGTAGAGCAGCCACAGCACCGCGAACAACCTGATGATTGAGCAGGTATTCATGGTCATGGTGACCTCATGTACGAAGATAGGAGTGACCGCCCGGCCTTGTCCGCCGGGCGGTGCTGGCTTCATGCGTCGGGACGGAGCCGCTGTCCCGCTGTTCGAGAGATACCTACCGCCTGCATCGCCAGGCTGCCGTCCGATGCGCTGGCATTCTGGTTAGGGTCTGTGCCGCTCAGGTCATAGGTCCAATACGTGCCAACCCCGGCGGAGTCTGCCGTCCAGAGCGGATAGTCGAGCCATCCCAGATAGGTGCTGACCGGCTGACTGTCGGCATAGCGTGTCCACAATGCCTTGAGATCGTTCAATGAAGCAGGGTCCAGGCCGGCCGTAGCGCAGACGCGTTGCATGCCCGCCCAATCGGTACTGGCGGTCAAGAAGTGAACGACGATCATGCCCGCGATGGTCAAGGCGTAGTGTTGCGTTGCCCCCAGGCTGTCGCGGGCAGTGATGCTGCAGGTGCCATTGGCCAGGGCTGTGACGGTCCCGGTGTCGTCGACGCTGGCCACGCTTTCTTCGCTGCTGGCGTAGGTATAAGGCCCGGTGCCCCAATCGGCGGCACGACTGAACCGAGCGAATGCCGGCGGCTGCGCTGGGGCTTTCCCCTCCGCGACGAGGTAATTGTGCGCGGTGAGGTCCAGCGTGACGTCGTCTTCGAACCCGCCGCTGATCGTCAGCAACAGGTCGGCGGAAGGTTGCTCAGCGGTTTCGCCCGCGGGGATGACGCCGTACCAGACGCGCAGTTGGCCACCTGCTCCGACCATGAACTCACTGGCTGGGACCTCGAAATCGATTCCGGTGCCGGGTCCACTGCGATTCACGACTGTCCAGTCGAACAGTGTGTCTTCAAGGTACAAGCTGACGCGATCCTGATATTTCAGCGTGCCCGGGGGGATGTGGACCTTGATCATTTTTTCCGGATCGTCACCAGGATCCAACACATCGCCCAGCGCGTCGGGAACCTGCGGTTTGGCCCATTCAGCGAAACTGAACGAAACCGTGCGGCTCACGCGGGATTTTTTGGGGGGCACCGCTTGTGCCTTCAAGGCCTGTGTACTTACGGCAAGGCGGGTTTCGTAGGAAACGCGCCCTTTCAGGTAGGGCTGCGCCGCGCTGCTGTCGCCGCCTCCAGCGGCGTAACCCCACGTCACGATTTCACCGTCGGAGCGCAGCGCCACGAAACTCTGACTATTGGCGTAGACGGCTTTTACGTTGATCAGTTGTGCTACGACGCTGCTGGTGTTCCCCCCGACCGATGCGTCACCCCAGGCGACGACTGTGCCGTTACGACGCAGCGCGGCGAATGCTCTCGAGTTGCCCACCACCTGAACGATGTCGTTGAGGGTGGCGATGTCCGTTGGAACCGTCCCGCCACTGGCCGCCGTGCCCCAGGCGACGACATGACCATTGGCCCTGCGTGCGGCCATGGCGTGCCAGGTCGCGCTGACTTCGACGATGTCGGTCAGCGACTTGATGTCCGCAGGCACCGTTCCTCCCTGTTGGGCGTTGCCCCATGTCAGCACTTGCCCGGACGTGGTAATCAATGAAAATGCATTAGCAGAAGCGGCGCCCAGTTCGGCTACGGTCGCGGCGGCGACTTCCGTGGTCACCGTACCGCCGCCAGAGGCCGTCCCCCACGCCACCACTCGGCGGTTGGCACGCAGTGCAGCGAAGGCCACGAAGTTTCCTGAAACCTCTTTAATGTCAGTAAACGTCGCAACGTCTCCCGGCACGGTTCCTCCTGCCGCTGGAGCACCCCAGGCCACGACCTGCCCTGTGCCACGAACGGCCGCGAACGCAGTCCCGGCGCCGATCACCTGAGTGATGTCGCTGTGTGCCTTGATCGCATCGGGTACCGTTCCACCATAGGCCGCCACGCCCCAAGCGTAGACTTTCCCATCCGTTCGGATACCGGCGATCGCCACGCTGTTGCTGGTCAGTGCGACGTAACTGTCCAGCGGGTTGGTGCCTAGAGATCCGCCTTCCGTTGCTGCTCCCCAGGCAACGACGTAGCCATTTTTCCGCCGTGCTGTGTAGGCGCTGCGGCTGCAGCAGACTTCAACGATGTCGTCCATGGTGATGATGGTGGGCGGGATAGTCCCACCATAGGCGGCATTTCCCCAACCGATCACGTCGCCACTGTCGCGATGCGCCACCTGCGCCGCGTCTCCCGACGTGGAGGTGTCATTACCATTGCCAATGATATTCACGGCACTGAGCAACACATGGTCTTCACTGGTGCGTATATGCAGAGGCGTCCACGGGCGGCTATCTCTCCAGCTCTTCGCTTGCGTCCAACCCGTATCGCCCTCGTATTGCCACTCGGCGTTCAGAGCCGCCCCCGTGGTTTTGTCGAACGCACTGATCCTGCGAGGCGTTGCCGATGCCCGATACATGCAGCGATGGAACCTGGCACCCATCACGTTCAACAGGCCTGCGACGATGGCGCTCTTGATGTCGTAGGTTCTGGACGGCGAGGGGCCTTCGGCGCTCTGATCGGCACGCTTGACGGTGTAGCTCAGTATGACGCTGAAGCCATCGTTGGCTTTGACGGTGCTGTAGGCGATGGGTATCAGCAGCTCGCCCTCTGCCGTGACGGGTTGTGTCGGCTTCACGCTGCCGTCGCCCGGTTGGCCTTCCCACGTCAGGGTGACCGAATCCCCCGCCTTGAGCTGTGCTTCGGCCGGGATACGCACACGAGCGCCCGAGAGTGCGTTGTTCGGGTCGAGTAGGTTGCCGATTGCTTCTACGATCACCGGCTCGGGAAGCTGGACGGGCAAATCCTGTTCCACATCGAACATCAACGGCAGCGACTGCCGGTCTTCGCCGACCAGGGGGACGACGCGATAGCTGACACTTACCGTGGCGTCTACGTTTTCGGTTACGTCAGCCAATGGCACGGTGAATTGCACGTCTTTATCCTTGCCGGCCCCCGTGATGGATTTGTCGAGCCGGAAAGGCGGTGTCCCCTCGTCATCCTCCCACGTCATGTACACGTGATCGCCTACGTTCATGTCTGGCGTCCATGCCGGTATGACCACTCTCGCGCCATTGGGAATTTCAGCCAGGTCCAGCACACCGTCCTCGCTGCCCGCCACCTTGGCAACGGGCAGCAAAGGCACCGCACCTGCGCCGACCTGGAAGTTGAGAATCTCCGAGTCACTGCGCCGGCCACTCTTGCGAATTACCCAGTAAGACGCGGCGACCGTGCCTTCGTCGTTGTCCTTGATGAACGCCTCGTCGATGTCAAAGACAACCGCTTTGTCTTTGGTGAAAGAGTTGATTTTGATCCAGTCTTCCAACTCATCGGTCTTGCTGCCTTTCCAGAGGGAGTGCACCTCGTCGCCGATCTCCATATTCGGATAGACAGGCACTGTCAATGTGGTGCCAGGCAGATCGGGGTCCATCACGCCATCGTTTACCCCGGCGACAACGGGATTCGGAAGCTCGGCGCGGGGCTCCCCGACGTTTAGCAGCGTTGCTCGGGCGGACTCCCGTACGACGATGGTGCCGTTCAGGTCTTTGGCCAGTTCGAAGTACAGCTGCAAGGTTCCGCCATCCAACGTCTTGAGGTGGGTGCCATCAACGCTGATCGTAATCGGTAGCTTGTTGGTTTCTTCACGGCCAGTGATGGTATGAGGGGGCAGGGCGGGGTCGTAGACCGTAAAGTCGGCCCGGGTGCCGATCCAGCGCAGCGTAATTTGATCGCTTGCGGCCATGCTGTCGTCCCAGGGGATTTCGATGGCTGTCTTGGCCAAGTCCGGGTCGAGTGCGCCCTGGGCGGCGTCCTTGGCGATGGGCGCTGTCATGCCGACGGCGCTGCCCTTGACGTTGACGAATTGACCTCGGGACGGCGTGGACACTCCGGCTCTCAAGCGCCTGTAGGAGAAGGCGGCCTGCACTTTGGCCAGCCGGCGCAGGATGGCGTTCGGGATAGGAATTTCATAAACATGGTTGAGCGTCAGTACTTCAACCTCATCGGACTCGTACTGCACGGCATCCCCGTCGACGGTGGTGCCCGTGACTTTGCCGACCAGCTTGTCGCCCACCGCAAAATCGGGACGCCTGACCGTGACCTGCAGGGTCGCAGGTTCAGTACCCAGGACGTCGAGGTCTAACTCGCCGTTGTTCGCCTCGGCCACGAAAGGGGCATCAAGTCGCGAATTACCGGTGTCCACCACGATGCGCATTTCGGCGGCCCAGTCCGTGGAGCGATTCAGGACCAAGTCGTAGACTTCGAACGTCACGGCCAAACCGTCGAAATCGGAGTCGCCTGCCGCGAGAATCGTGGCTTCGTCGACCACTATTTCGATGTCCTTGCCCACTTCATTTTGGGTCACAGGCGCGTGATGCACAAAGTATCCACCCCAGGACAGCTTGATATCGTCCCCGGCAGCCATGTTCGGGTAGGGGTGAATGGTGGCCGGAATCCCTGCCTTGGCTGCCGCCGCATCGACCCCGTCGTTGATTATTTCGTCAGGCAAATCGAACTTCAGCGCAGAGTGACCGGGCACGCTGCCGTCCTCGTCGACTCCTCCCGGAAGTGTGAGCTTGATCAGAATGTCCAGCGCATCCGACGTCTCAGGGGCTTGTCCGATGCGCGTGATGCTGTACGACAACTTATGCGCGCCATCAGTCAGGCGGTTACTGGGCACAAAGGCGATTACCCGTGCCCCTACCTCCTCGGGTTTGAGGATGACACCCGACGCGACCTGCGTGGTCCCGTCGAGCAGAATCTTGTAGCTGTCGCCCACCGCCATGCTCGACCAGGGCTGGAGGTAGAGTTGCAGGCCCTGTAGCGGGAAGTTGGTTTGCGCCGCTGCCACGTTGATGCCCCATGACCCGTCATCCAGTGGGCCCGTGGCACCGGGGATTTCCAGGTCGATCAGCGCCAGGGTCGACAGGCCGAACGTGGACATGCCCTGCCGATCGGGATTGAGGATAATCTCAAAGCCTGCATCCAGCTCTTTGCGCGTCAGGGCTTTGCGCATGCAGAGCTGATCGTCCAGCCAGACTGACAATCGGGTGGCCGGCCGGAAGGACTTGAGTGGGTTGACGAGAAGGAACTGTTTGAGGTCGTCGGGGAGTGTTGTATCGGGCATGGCGTTTGACTCCTGTCGATTGATCCAGAAGTCAATTGAGCGCCATAACAGGGCGCTTGCCTACTGTCAGAAATGACAGGTTTTGCGACCGCTGGTCGGGCTGAACGCTGCGCGGCCCGCTTACCCGGTTTGCGTTCGTCAAGTGCGCGGGCAAACAACGGTGATGGGGCGTCCTTGCCCCATCCGCCATTCGCAGATGCCCTGGCTCAACTGAACGCCACTATCCCCTCGACGGTCAGGGTCGTGTCGGTTGTCGTACCGCCGTTGCCAATGGCGTTTCCTTTCGAGTCCTTGACTAAGGTGATGGCGATTGCCGTCACGGCGGAAACCCTGAAGTTGCGTACGGCCGATGCGGGCTGATTGCCGTATTGCGCGACGGCCTTGATGGCGTGCGCTCCGGG